>JAPPJA010000238.1 GCA_028874675.1 Chloroflexota bacterium | reverse complement strand
CGGGACAGGGGGAAGCAACGGTTGCGGAGTGCCTGGCGGAGCTGAAGGAGTTTCATCAGCAGCGGGTTTGGGTGTCGCCGGCGGCGTTGGTGGAGCGATTTGTCCGGGACAGGATGCTGATGGAGTCGGCCACCGATCACCCCCGCATGAGGGAACAGTGGCGCCGCTACCGTTTCGTGGTCGAAAGGGCGAGACAGTACGCCGAGGCCAACGGGCATTCGCTTCGATCCTTTGTGAACTGGATAGAGACCCAGATTGCCGCAAGAGTGCAAGTCACGGAGTCGCCGGTGCCCGAGTCGGACGAAGCGGCAGTCCGGGTGATGACCATACATTCGGCCAAGGGGCTGGAGTTTCCGGTGGTGGTACTGACGGGCATTAGCCGAGGAGGTGACGAGTCACCGGCCAATGCGCTGTTCAACCGGCAAGAGCATTCGGTAGAGGTGAAGGTGGGCGCCAAGGGCAGCAGGTTCTGCACTTCGGGGTATGAGGCCCTTGCGGAGCGGGAGAAGGTAATGATGGAGGCCGAGGGGGTCCGCCTGATGTACGTTGCCACCACCCGGGCCCGGGACCACCTGGTCCTGAGCCTGCGACGGTCGTCGAGGCGTCGGAACAACAACTCCCCGGCCCACAAGATTTCCGGGATTATGGCGGAGAGTCCGGAAATGTGGGAGCCCGTGATTCCCAGCGGATTCAGCCAGGTTACCGGCAACAGGCCGGGCCAAGGGAGAAGCGACCCGCCCGCTGCGGCCTTTTCGAGGGACAACTCGGTGGAGGCGAGGGACGCGTGGGTTGCGGAGCGCGATGACCTGATCGCGGCCAGGGGAAGGCCCTCCTTTGTGTCGGCTACCGCGCTGGGCCAGTCCGCCAGAGTGGACATGGAAAGGAAGGAGGAGCAGGAGTGGGGCCAGGGCGACGAACCCTGGCGCAGGGGAAGGGCGGGCAGCCAGGTAGGAAGGGCGGTCCACGCCGTGCTGCAGTCCATAGACCTGGCCACCGGGGCCGGGCTGGAGGAGCGGGCGCAGGCGCAGGCCACCGCCGAGGGCATTCCCAGCCGGGTGGGTGATGTGATTGCGCTGTCGCGACGGGCCGTTAACAGCGACTCTGTCCGCCGGGCGGTGGCGTCGCAGAGGCTATGGAGGGAGTCGCCAGTGGCCACGCCGGTGAAGGGTGGATTTCTTCACGGGTTTATTGACCTGCTGTTTGAAGAGCCCGATGGCCTGGTGATTGTGGACTACAAGACCGATTCGCTAAGGGACGACCGGGTTGAGGATGCGGTGGAGAAGTACCGGCTGCAGGGCGGAGCCTATGCCTGCGCAGTGGCCAGAGCCACCGGAAAGCCGGTAAAGGAAGTTATTTTCAATTACCTTGAAGCCGATAGCGAGGTGAGCCTGCCTGACCTGGAAGGCGCCGTTAGGGATGCGGAGCAGCGGGCGCAGGAGGAGCTGGTCGCGGGGTGATGGAGGCTGGGTGATAGAGGCTGGGAGATGCGGCCGGTCGGACGAGTGTGAATCCAGAATTCTCAGGCTCAAGCCACGGCAATAAAGGCCGAGAACCCTGGATACCGGCTTTCGCCGGTATGACGGTGCCGGGCAGACAGATGTAATTTTCACCTTGGACTTGGTTCAGGTGTTGGACTTCGTTTGTGAGTTTTGCGAATCCAGAATTCTCAAGTGCAAGGCACGGCAATAGAGGCTGAAGACCCTGGATACCGGCTTTCGCCAGTATGACGGTGGCGGGCAGACAGATGAAGTTTTCACCTTGGCCTTGGTTCAGGTGTAGCACTTCGTTTGTGAGTTTTGCGAATCCAGATCTCTCAAGTGCAAGGCACGGCAATAAACGCCGAGAACCCTGGATACCGGCTTTCGCCGGTATGACGGGGCTGGTTGGGCGGGAGTTTCAACTAATTCTGAACCCTTACAGGCAGGTAGGGCGCGTTGGCACTTTGGCGGGAATCGGGAAGTGTGAATTGCTGCGAGGTTCCCGCCTTCGCGGGAACGACGGTTGAGTCCCGACCATTCACGGTTGAATCCCGACCCACCTGGGAAGCGTTGGATTACAGGTGGTAACGCGCAGGCAGAACGTTTGAAGGGCAGGCAATGCGGGTTGAAACCCGCCCCTACCTGGTATGAATGGCATGATTCGGAATGGCGCCGCTAACAGTGCAGTTTTGGCAAGCCGTTTGACTTGCTTGCCCTGCCCCGTGGAGGGGAATGGGAGTTTAGAGATGGTTTTCCAGGGGGACTTGCACACAGTCTTTTCCAAGACAATCAATTTTCCAATAAATTCATTGGGGTGTACGGGATATGGGGATATTGACGGATGATATGAAGCGGGTGGTACGGCAGCAGCGGCTGGGATTTGTCGCCACTGTCTGTCCGGACGGGACGCCCAACCTTTCGCCCAAGGGTACGGCGTCGGTGTGGGATGACGACCACCTGCTGTTCGCGGACCTGGCATCGCCGGTGACGATGGAGAACCTGCGGCACAATCCGGCGGTGGAGATCAACCTGGTGGACCTCTATTCGCGGAAGGGATACCGTTTCAAGGGCAGGGCCCATATCGTGGAGCAGGAGAGGGAGCCTGACCTGCACGAGGAAATATTCCAGGCGTACGAGCACGGCCAGAGGGGTGTGCACCAGATGCGGCTGCCGACGAGGGCCTACGTGCTGGTAACGGTGGAGCGGGCCTTGCCCCTGGTTTCACCGGCCTATGTGCCCGGCAAGACGGAGCGGGAGACTCGCGAGGTATGGGCCGGGTACTGGGCGGAGGTCCACCAGGCGATCATGGAACAGCTGGAGGGTGGCGGGTAACCTGGGGAGACGGCAGGCACGGGATAGGTAGCGGGGCCATGGGCCGGAGAGACGGCAAAGGGGGAGTCGCCTGGCCGGAAGGGCGGCCCGAGCGGGCAGAGTTACCGGGTGCGCAGCCCGACAGGTTTGAAACGATGGGGAGAACCGGTGCTTTACCACGCCAGCGAGAACCAGGGATCTTAAGGCCGCGAGAGGTTCCCGCCTGTGCGGGAACGACGGTTGAGTGCCTACCCACCAGGGAAGCGTTCGATTTCAGGTGGCATCGCACAGGTGGCACGGTCGAAAGGCGGCCAGGGCGGGTTCCAAACCATCTGTTCCAACAAATTCAAGCGTAAAGAGGTCTATTGGCTACAGGCTTTGTCATTCTGAACGGAGTGAAGAATCCCAACGGTTTCAGGAAGGACTCTTTCCATAGCACTATTTGGTTGCTTCCTTACCGTTGGGATTCTTCGTCGCTGCACTCCTCAGAATGACAATTTAAGATGACCTGGGTGTCTTCAGAAACAAACCGGCATAATTAATTGGAGCAAATGGGTTCGAAACCCGCCCCTACCCCCAGGGAGTGTCGTCAAATTGGCCCGTCATGTTTGAAGCAGGATAAATCTTGACTACAGCCGGCGAGGTTCCTGCCTGCGCGGGAACGACGGTTGGGTGCCCGACCCAACAGTTGAAGTGTTGCATCCAGGTGGTATCGCGCGGGCAGAACGGTCGAGATGCAGCCAGGGCGGGTTTGAAACCCGCCTCTACCGCTATAAATCTCCTGAATCGTACGCCACCCTCAACAATTCAATCCTTCTTGCTCACTGGCCCTTGGGGGACTGAAGAAGAGCGGATAAGGCGGCCGCAAATCCAGAGTCGGGCAGGCGGCGGCCGAAGTATTGAGGGCGGGAAAAGGAAAGGGGCAGGCGGTTGGCCTGCCCCTTAACGGTGGTAGCTGCTGTCAGTGCTAACCCCTCTGCTCTATGGGCACGTAGGAGAGATCCATTTCGCCGGTGTACTCCAGCAGAGGGCGGATGAGGATATTGTCCTCGAACTGCTCGACGCACTGGAGGGTCCAGCCAGGGATGCGGCCCAGGGCGAAGATGGAGATGAACAGGTCGTCGGTGATGCCCAGCAGGTAGTAGATGCAGCCGGCGAAGAAGTCCACGTTGACGTGGATGCCCCGGGACCGGTAGGGGACCATTGCTTCCTCTTCCACGTAGCTGAGGATCTGGAACCAGTGGGGCTGGCCCATCTTTTCGCTGAGGGCGCGGGCCCGTTCGCGCAGGTGGCGGGCGCGGGGATCCTCGGCGCGGTAAACCCGGTGGCCGAAGCCCATTATACGGCCGCCGCTTTCCAGCCTGGCCCGGCAGTATTCCTCGGCATTTTCGGGCTGGCCGATTTCGAGGGACATCTTCATAACTTCTTCGGCGGCGCCGCCGTGGGCGGGGCCCTTGAGGGTACCCACACCGGTGACCACCGCGGAGTGGAGGTCGGAAATGGTGGAGGCAGTCACGCGGGCGGCGAAGGCCGAGGCGTTGGCGCCGTGCTCGGCATGGAGGATGAAGTCCACGTCCAGGAGGCGGGTGGTTTCCTCGTCGGGCAACTCATTGAAAAGCATGTAGAGGAAGTTGCCGGCATGGTTGAGGTCGGGGTTGGGAGCCACCGGTTCCAGACCCTGGCGCAGGCGATGGTGGGCGGCGACGATGGTGGGTCCCATGGCGGTGAGGCGGATGCCCTTGCGGATGGTAGCCTCCGGGGAGTTGTCGGTAACCTCCGGATCGAAGGCGGACAGGGCGGAAAGGCCGGTGCGCAGGGCGTCCATGGGGTGACTGTTCTTGACCAGGTCCAGGACCTGGATGACTTCGTCGGGAATGCGACGGTTGGACCGGAGAAGGCTGTCAAAGTCCGCCAACTGCTGCCGGTTGGGCAGGCTGCCGTAAAGGAGCAGGTAGATGACCTCTTCAAATGTGGAGTGCTCGGCCAGGTCGTGGATGTTGTAGCCCCGATAGAGGAGCTTTCCCACCTCGCCGTCGATGAAACTGGAGGTGGTAGTGTCCAGATAAACGTCTTTAAGTCCCTTCATGATCTCCGGGGCCATTAACTATCCTCCTTCCAAGCGTCGCCTGCCTGAATCCTGCGCTGGGGCAACGGCCCGGACTGCAAAATCGTATGGTAAAGCGGCCAAATTCGTAGCGGAATTTTAGCATTGGCCTCCAAAGGCGTCAAGGTGAGGGGCGCCGGGGCAGGCGCTTAAGATTGATGAGTCACAGTGGCCTGGAACTAGTCATTCCGGCGCGGGGCCAAATCCAGCAACGCTTAAGGCGCAGACGGGTCGCAGGCGCAGCAAGGCTTCCTGGATACCGGCTTTTGCCGGTATGACGGGGCTGGGTGGCACGGGAATCATGCCTATTCGGAACTTTTGCGCGCCGACGGAAGCGCTCCATTTGAGGCGGTATTGGACAGGCAGGACGGTCGAAATGGGGCCAGGGCGGGTTTGAAACCCGCCGCTACCCGTATAGGCCACCGACATCGCAAGGCTGGCCTAATCCAGGGCAATCGCATATGAGACCTCTCACCCTTCATCCAAGGGTAGGGGCGCCGCACGTGGATCGAGGTTCCCGCCTACGCGGGAACGACGGGGTGTCTCCCATATCTGATATGGGATAGCCCTGGCCTCATCCAGGGGTTTCTTGACTCCCAAGGCGGATTGTTTCAGAATGCAGGCAACCCGGCCCAGTCCGTACGTCGCAAGGAGGGCCAGCTCCGAAGGGTTTCGTACCGGACGGCTGCAATGCGGCGTATATGCTGGCAGTTTTCGTCACCGGTGAACGTAATCCAGCACTCGATTCACAGGCAGGGGGTTTGCCAATGACTACCACTGAAAGTTCCAATCGCACAATGATAGAAGTAGCCGGAAGTCCGGTGGAGATGTTCTCCGGCGGCAGCGGGCCGCCCCTGCTCTTTCTGCACGGGGCGGGCGGCAACGCGGGCTGGCAACCCTACCACGAAGAGCTGGCCAAATCCTACACCGTTTACGTCCCCTCGCAGGCGGGATTCAACGGTACCGAACGGCCCGACTGGGTCTATACCATCACCGACCTTTGTCACTTCAACCACGCCATGGTGGAGGCCCTGGGACTGAAGGACTATGTGCTGATGGGTTCTTCCATGGGCGGCTGGGTAGCGGCGGAAATGGCGGCCATGTCCCGAGACGGCATCAAGGCCCTCATCCTGGTGGGAGCGGCCGGCATCAAGCCGGAAAAGAGTGAAATCGCGGAGATTTTCATGGTATCGGCCCAGACCAGGATGAGCCAGCGCTTCTACGACATTTCCCAGGTGCCGAACCGGGAAGCCTACGAGAGGGAAGCAACTCCCGAAGAACAACTGGTGGCACACTCCAACCAGGAAATGGCGTCCCGGCTGTGCTGGCGGCCATACCTGCACAATCCAAGCCTGCCCCACTACCTGGGGCGGGTGGACACGCCAACCCTGGTGGTGTGGGGAAGGCAGGACGCCATTATTCCCGTGGAATGCGGCCAGATGTTTGAGGCAGCAATGCCCAACGCCACGCTGAAGGTAATTGAGAACTGCGGCCATTCGCCGGCGCTGGAGAGGCCGTCGGAATTCCTGGCGGCGGTCAATGAATTCCTGGCGGGAGTGTAGGGCGTGTAGTCAAATTGCCTCGTCATTCCTGTAAAAGCAGGAATGCTTACTTCAGCCAGCGAGGTTCCCGCCTTCGCGGGAACGACGGAAAGGGACGCTGGGAAACTTCTACTTTCAATTTGACGACAGCCCCCAGGCAAAGCCACGCGTGAGCGGGAACGGGCAGGAAGGGCAAGGGCGGGGCAGGGATTTTTCGTAAGCCGGACCGACTGAGGGGCAAAGGGCCCGGGGCGGCGGGGGAGAATGGCAATGAAAAGGAGCAAGCAATGACGGAAGTTTACTGGTTTTCTGAGCAGCCTTACGGCCACGTGTCGGACGATGACCTGGCCCCGTATGAGTCGGGACGGATGCACTTCCCCAACACCTACTTTGACCCGGAGAAAGCCCACGTCCTTTACAACAACTACCACGACCAGTATGCCCTGGCCGACGAGGTGGGGTTCGACGGGATAATGTCCAACGAGCACCACTCGTCCTACTGGTGCATGAAGCCCTCGGTGAACGTGGACGCGGCGGTCATAGCCAAGGTAACCAAGCGGTGCAAGATCGCCATGCTGGGAAACGTTATAGCGCTGAATGACCCGGTGAAGATGGCCGAGGAAATAGCCATGCTGGACTGCATTTCCGGAGGCCGCATAATTTCCGGGTTCGTACGGGGCACGGCAGTGGAGACGCTGCACGCGGGGATCAGCCCGACGGAAAACCGGGACCGGTTTGAGGAAGCGCACGACCTGATAGTGAAGTGCTGGACTACGCCGGGCCCCTTCCGCTGGGAGGGCCGCTATTTCCCGCACCGGATGGTCAACCCGTGGGTGGTGCCCATCCAGAAACCCCACCCGGAAATCTGGTTCCCGGGGACGGGCAGCCCGGAGAGCGTTATCTGGGCCGCCAAGCGGATGTATCCCTATATGAACCTGGGCTCCCTGCTTGACCTGACGAAGCAGTTGAAGGACATATATTTTGAGACGGCGCGGGAAGAGGGCTATGAGCCGGGACCGGAGCACTTCGGGTATTTGATCCGGTGCCTGGTGGCCGACACGGACGAGCGGGCGCAGGAAGTGGGCCGCACCTTCCTGTGGACGGAGACCCACCGGCAGAGGGGTCCCATTGAATTCAATGACCCTCCCGGATACCAGTCCCGGGAGGCGCTGCGGATCAAGCAGTCCCGTCCCACCATTGGAACGGGCACCATCGGGCGGCGCATGGGCTACGAGGAACTACAGGACGCCCACAACATTATCGTGGGGAGCCCGGAAACGGTAATTCAGAAGCTGCGCTACATCAAGCAAACCCTTGACCCGGGCTACCTGCTGATCTACGGCAACGAAGGGGATATGCCCCACGAGGACGTGATGCGCTCGGTGGAGCTGCTAGGAACCAGCGTTATACCGGCGGTGAAGGAGGACTAGGGGGTGTGGTTAAATCGGCTCGTCATTAGTGGAACAGGGGGATTTTGACGACGGCCGGCGAGGTTCCCGCCTTCGCGGGAACGACGAAGTGGTTCATTGGAAGGCTTCAAGCTTCAGTTTGACGACAGCTGCCTGGCAGTATTGTGCAGGCAGAAGAGTCGAAGGGCAGTAGGGGCGGGTTTGAAACCCGTCCCTACCCGGCAAGGGGGTGTGGTTAAGTCAGCTCGTCATTAGTGGAACAGGGGGAACTTTGGCGACAGGCGGCGAGGTTCCCGTCTTCGCGGGAACGACGGAGTGGTAGGTTGGCAAGGTTCAAGCTTTAGTTTGACGACGGCCGCCAGGCGGTATTGCGCAGGCAGAAGAATCGAAGGGCAGGCAGGGCGGGTTTGAAACCCGCCCCTACCCGCCAGGGGGTGTCGTCAAATCCGATCTTCATACTTGAAACCGGGGGAGTCTTGACGACAGGCAGCGAGGTTCCCGCCTTCGCGGGAACGACGAAGTGGTAGGTTGGTAAGGTTCAAGCTTCAGTTTGAGGACAGCTGCCAGGCGGTATTGCGCAGGCAGAAGAATCGAAGGGCAGGCAGGGCGGGTTTGAAACCCGCCCCTACCCGCCAGGGGGTGTCGTCAAATCCGCTCTTCATACTTGAAACCGGGGGAGTCTCGACGACAGGCAGCGAGGTTCCCGCCTTCGCGGGAACGACGGAGTGGTAGGTTGGCAAGGTTCAAGCTTTAGTTTGACGACGGCCGCCAGGCGGTATTGCGCAGGCAGAAGAATCGAAGGGCAGGCAGGGCGGGTTTGAAACCCGCCCCTACCCGCCAGGGGGTGTCGTCAAATCCG
>JAPPJA010000143.1 GCA_028874675.1 Chloroflexota bacterium | reverse complement strand
ACGTTGAGGGAGGCAGTAGCTTTTCACAACGAGCCCCTTACTGAAAGGGAACTGGAGACATTGGAGGAACTTGGAGAAGATGATCGGAATCTCTCAACCACTTTCGGCATGGTGCAGGTGGAGATAGGGGTTTATGCCGGGGCCGCGTGAATTGATGGAGCAATGTTTTGGCGGAAGGCCCTACTTTGGTTCCAAAACATTGGTGAAAAGTGCTATAATCCCTACGAATTCTTTATTGTTGACCTTTCCCCCAAGGACAGGCGCCCAACCAGATACAACCGAATAGCCCCGGCCTTGGCCCGTTTGCCCCGGCATACCGGCCGTCTTTTAAGCAGTCCCGTGAGGCTGGCAAAGTATTCTGGCCTTTGAGTAGTCCGGCTCGTCGCAAAGTTGCGGAGGGGACCAACTCGCCCGACCCCTTGCCAGCTGGGCAAGGGGCTTTATTTTGGAAATCCCACGCCGCCGCTAAATCGGGCGGCGGGAGCAGCAAGAATGAAGATAGTAAGCATTGTAGGCAGCCTGCGCCAGGACTCCTGGAACCATAAGCTGACCCGCGTGGCCGTGGACATTCTCAAGGGCAAGGGCGTCGAAGTCCACGAGGCCAGCCTGGACGGCCTCACCCTGTTCAACGGCGACCTGGACGACGGGACCTTTCCCGAGCCGGTGGCAGCGCTGCGTAGCGCCATGCAGAGCGCCGACGGGCTGCTGGTCGCTTCCCCTGAATACAACCACTCCATATCGGCCGTGATGAAGAATGCCATCGAGTGGACCTGCCGCCCGCCCAACTGCTGGACCAACAAGGTTGTTTTTGCCATGAGTACCACCCCCGGGCGTTCCGGAGGCATCCGGATGCACCTGCACCTGTCCGACTGCCTCCAGTGCGAGGGAGCGTGGCTGATTCCCAGGCCCATGGTGCTGGTGCCCAACGCCACAAGCGTGTTCGGTCAGGACGGTCAGCTGCTGGATTCGTCCGTGGGTGACCAGCTTGAAGAGGCAATGTCCACCCTGGTGGAAACTATCAATACCATGAGTGGAGCGCGGGCCTGACCCGCTTGTGTGACGGATTCTTTGGTGGCGGTAAACAGCAACGGAAAGCCCGAACGGCAGATAATGGACGCGCAGGAAATCCAGCGGTCCCTGTCCCGCATCGCCCACGAAATCCTGGAGCGTAACCGGGGCGTTGGGAGCCTCGTGCTGGTGGGCATTCACACCCGGGGCGTAATATTGTCCCAGCGGTTGGCAGAGAACATCCGGCGTTTTGAGGGCAGCCAGCCGCCGCTGGCAGAGCTGGATATCAACCTGTACCGCGACGACCTGCAGGCCCGGGAAAACCCCAGGGTGCGGCCTACCAAGTTTCCGGTGGACGTGCGTGGCAAGCGAGTGGTACTGGTGGACGATGTCCTGTTTACCGGCCGCACCATCCGCGCCGCCCTGGACGCCCTCAGCGACCTGGGACGCCCCCGCCAGGTGCAGCTTGCCATCCTGGTGGACCGGGGCCACCGCGAACTGCCCATTCGGGCGGACTACGTGGGCAAGAACGTGCCCACCAGCCTGGATGAAGAGGTGAAGGTCAGGCTGACGGAAACCGATCAGTACGAGGACGTAATCATTGTCAAGCTGGGACGGGAGGTAAAATGACCACTCCCGATTCGATGGCTCTGGGTAATGACGCCCGGGACATGGCCTTGACCGATTCGGCCAGCAATCGCCGGAACGTGCTGGATCTGGACGATTTCTCCGCAGAGGAGATTTTCTCGGTCCTGGACGACACCGGGGCCATGGTCGAAGTCCTCGGGCGTGACATCAAGAAGGTACCCACCCTGCGCGGCCGTGTCGTAGTCACCATGTTCTACGAGTCCAGCACTCGCACCCGCATCTCCTTCGAAGAGGCGGGCAAGGTGCTCAGCGCCGATGTCATCAACATGTCCAGTTCCGGCAGCAGCGTGGACAAGGGCGAGTCCCTGCTGAACACGGGATTGACGCTGCAGGCCATGGGTGTGGACGTGGTGGTAGTCCGGCATCCCCACGCCGGCGCTCCCTATCTGCTGGCCCGACACCTGCCCAAGGTGTCCGTGATTAACGCCGGCGACGGCCTGCATGCCCACCCCACCCAGGCGCTGCTGGACATGTACACCATGCGGGAAAAGCTGGGTTCTCTTTCCGGGGCCAGGGTGGTTATCGTTGGCGACGTCCTGCACAGCCGGGTGGCCCGCTCCAACCTGTGGGGTCTGACAAAGGTGGGTGCCCAGGTCATTCTCTCCGGGCCCACAACCCTCATGCCCCTGGACCTGCTGGGAGGACGGGGCGAACTGGAAGAGGACCATCCCTTTGCGCAGGTGGATGTGGATACCGACCTGGACCGGGCCATACAGGGCGCGGACGTGGTGATGGCATTGCGCCTGCAGTCGGAACGGCAGCACAGCGGCTTCCTTCCCAGCCTTCGCGAGTACATCCGCCGCTGGCAGGTGACGGAAGAGCGGCTGGGCAAGGCCAACCCCGGCGCCCTGGTTATGCACCCCGGCCCTATGAACGAGGGGGTGGAAATCAGCACTTCCCTCGCTCACGGTGACAGTTCGGTCATCGAGGCCCAGGTAACCAACGGGGTCGCCGTGCGCATGGCCCTGCTCTACCGACTGTGCGCGGGGCAGGGAAACCGCATAGGGGACGATCCCTGATTGTCCCGGGTTCGCCGCCGGGTTCCCTTCTCGGAGCGGCGGCAGACACAGAAAGACTACTGGCACAACCTGTACGAATCAGCGGATAAGAGAGATTGATCAACCGAACTTACAACAGACCTGTGCTGATAAAGGGCGCCCGCATAGTTGATCCCGGAAGGGGGATTGACGTTGTCGGGGATACCCTGACCCAGGAAGGCAGAATAGTTTCCGCGGGCCCGACCCTTACTCCGTCCAATGTGCCCGATGGCACCCATACGATTCCAGCCAACGGCCTGGTGGTCGCGCCCGGGTTCATAGACCTTCACGCGCATCTGCGAGAGCCGGGCTACGAGTACAAGGAGACCATTGCCACCGGCACCCAGGCAGCGGCCCGGGGTGGGTTCACGTCGCTGTGTTGCATGCCCAATACCGATCCGGCCATTGATAACGAAGCGATGGTGGAACTGGTAAAGCGACGTGTGGACTCCGACGCAGTGGTGAGGGTCTTCCCCATTGGCGCGGTTACCAAGGGCCGAAAAGGCCGGGAACTGTCGGAGATGGAGGAACTGGCCGCTGCCGGGGTGGTGGCCTACAGCGACGACGGCGATCCGGTTTACGACCCCAACATCATGCGCCTGGCGCTGACCTACACCCTGGACCTGGGCATGCCGGTAATTAACCACTGCCAGGAAAACGGCCTTTGCTGCGGCGGAGTGATGGCCGAGGGGTGGATTGCCACCCGCCTGGGCCTGCCGGGCATTCCGGCCGCAGCCGAGGAGGCCATGGTGTCCCGCGACCTGGCCCTCGCCGAAATGACCGGCGGCTGGCTGCACCTGGCCCACCTGAGTACCGCCGGCTCCGTTGACCTGGTCCGTCAGGCCCGACAGCGGGGCGTATCCGTTACCTGCGAGGTGTGCCCTCAGCACCTTTACCTGACTGACGAGTGGGCCCTGGGGTACCAGGGAGATTTGCGCTGCACGGCAGGCTCGCGCAACTACGACACTTCCACCAAGGTCTATCCACCTTTGCGAAGCCGAAGCGACGTCGAAGCCCTCATCGCAGGCCTGGCCGAAGGGGTTATTGACTGCATCGCCACCGACCACGCCCCACACGAGGTGGCCAGCAAGGAGGTTACCTACGAGGAAGCCTCCTTCGGCATCAGCGTGCTGGAAACAGCCCTCGGCTCCCTGCTGTCCCTGGTGCACGGCGGACGTATTTCCATGAGCACGCTGGTGGACCGCTTGACGGTGGGACCGGCGCGGGTGCTGGGGCCCAGTTTTGAGAAATACGCCACCCTGGAGGCCGGTTCGCCGGCAGACCTGGTGCTGTTTGACCCCAACCTGGAGTGGACGGTGGATACCAGCCAGTTCGCTTCCAAGGGCCGCAACACGCCGCTGCAGGGCGTTCCCCTGAAGGGGCGCGTGGTAGCCACCATGGTTGACGGGCGGCTGGTGCACCAGGACTTCGGGGTTTAGAGAGTTGGTTTACCCACCAATGATAATAAGTCAGCATTCCCGTTAATTCGTGGACAGAAATGAAGGGGTTCAGAACATTGGCAACTTCCGATAGCGAGAGTTCCGTTCCAGCTTATCTTGTCCTGGAGGATGGTTCGGTCCACCGGGGCGAGTCTATGGGCGCCCGGGTGGACGGCCACGGCGAGGTCGTCTTCAATACCAGCATGACCGGTTACCAGGAGGTCCTCACCGATCCTTCCTATGCTGGTCAGCTGGTTACCTTGACTTATCCTCTGGTGGGCAACTACGGTATCAATCCCCAGGACTTTGAGTCGGCCAGAATTCGGGTGGCCGGCTTTATCGTAAGGGAACATTGCGACCAGCCCAGTCACGGCCGCAGCGACCGCACCCTGGACGAGTACCTGAAATCCCAGGGCATTCCGGGTATCTGCGGCGTGGACACCAGGGCCATCACCCGTCGCCTTCGGGACCGGGGCGTAATGATGGGCCTGCTGACCACCGGTTCACCGGAAGCCGCCGCAGCGAGGCTGGCCGAAATGCCCCGCTACGAAGACCAGGACCTGGTGAGGACGGTAACGGCGGCAGACCGTTACCGGTGGAGTCTTGAGGGCCCCCAGCCGGCCGCAGCGCAATCCGCCGAGGGAGGCGAGGCCAGGCGCCGCATCCTGGTAACCGATGTGGGGCTCAAGTACAACATCCTGCGCCTGTTGCAGGCGCGGGGCTGCGAGGTTATCGCGGTTCCGGCCGAGACTTCCGCCGAGGACATGCTGGCCATGAACCCTTCGGGCATCCTGCTTTCGCCGGGGCCGGGGGACCCGCAGTTGCTGGACTATGTGGTGGGCAACGTCCGGCAAATACTGGGAAGGGTGCCGGTGATGGGCATCTGCCTCGGCCACCAGTTGGTGGCCCGGGCCCTCGGCGCCGATACATTCAAGTTGAAGTTCGGCCACCGGGGCGGCAACCATCCGGTGCAGGACCTGGCCACCGGTCGGGTATATATCACCGCCCAGAACCACGGATTCGCGGTGGACCCGGACACCCTGCCCCCGGGGCTGGAGGTGTCCCACATTAATCTGAATGACGGTACCGTGGAAGGAACCCGCCACCGGGATATGCCCCTGTTTACCATCCAGTACCATTCGGAGGCATCGCCCGGGCCCAGGGACAACGAGTATATTTTCGACGAATTCCTGGGGATGGTTAAGGAATTTAACCACTAACCTTTATGTGGGGAGGTGTGGCAAGGGATGTGTTGAAGGCCGACGCTGACGTTTCCGCTCAGTGGGGCGGAATTTCCGGCGGACGGACCGGTTAGTTCGATTCCTGATCGCATTATTTGGAGGGTTATTATGTCCACCTTTGCAATGGTATTCCTGGAAGAAGGCGTGGAAGCCGATCTTCCCATCAGCCTTTCCAACATGCTGGGGCTGCTGGACCAGGTAGTACCGAAAATTGAACACAACAACTTCGGCTACCAACTGGCCTCGGTAAGCCGGGCCCGCCTGGGCAGCCGCTGGGAACTGAACGTCAAGCTGGTGGACCTGCGCAACAACCGGGTTTACGAGGAACCGGTGGGCTGCATCGAGGTGCAGAAGACCGGCGATGACACCGTCAATTTCCGGGTCCCACCCCGGGCTGAGCAGGACTTCCCCGGCATGGCCAAGCTGGACTTTGACGGAGTCTATTACGGGTCCTTCTGCTGCGAAATGATCAACCACCTGTACGACCGGGGGTTGATGCAGCTTCCAGGCCGGTTGCCTACCTTCAGCTAGGGAAGGGTAATTGCCAATTAAAGGGGCGGACCCTGCAGCCGCCCCGTACCCAAGATACCGGGCGAGCGCTGGGGCTATAACCGGCGCAACCACCCAGGGGCGCTCCTTGTGGGCGCCCATTCCATGCCATGTCATTGGTTATCAGGAGTCCGCTAATTCTCGGGGAGGAATTCAGTCCAGTTTGAGTAACAACACGCCGCCACTGGAAAAAGTACTGGTAATCGGCTCCGGCCCCATCGTCATCGGCCAGGCCGCGGAGTTCGACTACGCCTGAACCCAGGCCTGCAAGGCCCTCCGCGAGGAGGGCGTTTCCGTCGTCCTGGTCAACTCCAACCCGGCTACCATCATGACCGACACGGACATCGCCGACCACGTTTACATCGAACCTCTCACCGTGGAAGTCATCGAACGCATCATCGCCAGGGAGCGGCCCCAGGGCGTACTTCCCACCCTGGGAGGGCAGACGGGCCTCAACCTGGCCGTGGCCCTTTCCGATGCCGGAGTGCTGGACCGCTACAACGTGCGGCTGCTGGGGACGCCCCTGGAAACTATCCGCAAGGCCGAGGACCGGGAGTTTTTTCGCAACTTCCTTCACGACATTGGCGAACCGGAACCGCCCAACCGCACCGTCAACTCCATGGAAGAGGCGCAGGAATACTGCGACGAGGTAGGCCTGCCCCTGGTGATACGCCCCGCCTATACCCTGGGCGGCACCGGCGGCGGAATTGCCAGCACCCCTCAACAGTTCCAGGAAATTGTGCAGTCCGGCCTAACCCTGAGTCCCATTTCCCAGGTGCTGCTGGAACGGTCCCTGGTGGGCTGGAAGGAGATCGAATACGAGGTCATAAGGGACGGTGACGACAACTGCATCACCGTCTGCAACATGGAGAACCTCGACCCCATGGGCGCCCACACCGGCGACAGCATTGTGGTGGCCCCCAGCCAGACGCTGTCCGACAAGGAATACCAGATGCTCAGGACGGCCAGCCTCAAGATCATTCGGGGCCTTGGCATTGAGGGCGGCTGCAACATCCAGATGGCCCTGCGTCCCCACCCCCTGGTGGAAGACGCGCTGCAGTCCCATTGGGAACCCGACTCGGACTACTACGTTATCGAGGTTAACCCCCGCGTCAGCCGCAGTTCGGCCCTGGCCAGCAAGGCCACCGGCTATCCCATCGCCCGGGTCTCCGCCAAGATCGCCGTGGGCAAGCGCCTGCACGAAATACCCAACGCCGTCACCGGAAAGACCGGGGCGGCCTTTGAACCGGCCCTGGACTACTGCGTAGTGAAGATTCCCCGGTGGCCCTTTGACAAGTTCCCCAACGGCGACCGTCAGATTACCACGCAGATGAAGGCCACCGGCGAGGTTATGGCCGTTGACCGCTCCTTTGAGGCGGCCCTGCAAAAGGCCACCCGCTCCCTGGAAATCGGCAACCGCACCCTCCTGTGGGAAGGCGCGGCGGCGGAATACGAGAAGGCCGGGAAGAACGCCGAGGAGTTGCTGGGCCCCAACGACCTGCGCCTCTGGGCAATGATGTCCGCCTTGCGCCGGAACACTAGTGCCGAAGACCTGATGAACCGCACCTACGTGGACCCCTGGTTCATCAGCGCAATGCAGCGCATCGTCAACATGGAGCGGCGTCTCCTGCGCGAAACCCTGACCCCCGACCTGCTGTACCGCGCCAAGCGGCTGGGTTTCTACGACCAGCAGGTGGGCACCCTGGCCGACATGCTGCCCGAACAGGTACGCAACCTGAGGCACGACTGGGACCTGCGCCCGGTGTACAAGATGGTGGACACCTGCGCCGCCGAGTTCGAGGCCGTCACCCCCTACTACTACAGCACCTACGAGCAGGAAAACGAGGCCCCGGCCCTCCCCGGAAGGAAGGCCATCGTCATTGGCAGCGGCCCCATCCGCATCGGCCAGGGCATCGAGTTCGACTACTGCAGCGTTCATGCCGCCTGGGCTCTTTCCGCCGCCGGCGTCTCCAGCGTAATGATCAACTCCAACCCGGAGACCGTCTCCACCGACTTCGACACCAGCGACCGGCTCTATTTCGAACCGCTGGACGAGGAAGCGGTACGGGACGTCATCGAAAACGAGACGGTTGACGACGTCCCGCCCCCATCGGTGGTCCAGTTTGGCGGTCAGACCGCCATCAACCTGTCCCAGTCCCTGGCCCATGCCGGGCTGCCCATCCTGGGTTCCAGCGCGGACTCCATTGATGTGGCCTCCGACCGCCAGCGATTTGAAGAGTTCCTCTCCCGCCTGGGCATTCCCCAGCCGCCGGGAGCCTCCGTTGCCTCCGTGTCCGAGGCGCTGCAGGTGGCCCAGAACATCGGGTATCCCGTGGTAGTCCGCCCCAGCTACGTGCTGGGCGGGCGGGCCATGGAAATCGTCCAGAACGCGTCGGAACTGGTCCGGTACCTCACGGTGGCCACCGAGGTCACTCCCGAGAGGCACGTCCTGGTGGACCACTACATGGAAGGCAAGGAATGCGAGGTGGACGCCATCTGCGACGGGGAACAGGTGCTCATCCCCGGCATTATGGAGCACATCGAGCGGGCCGGTGTCCACAGCGGCGACTCCATGGCCATCTACCCCGGCCTGAACCTCACGGAGCAGGAAGTGGACACCCTGGTGGACTACACCACCCGCATCGGCCTGGCCATGGGCGTGCGCGGCCTGATGAACATTCAGTTCGTCATCCAGGGCGGCAGCGCCTACCGCAGCCCCCACGCGCCTTCGGATGAGTCGGAGACCACCGTTTACATTATTGAGGTTAACCCCCGGGGCAGCCGCACCATAC
>JAPPJA010000126.1 GCA_028874675.1 Chloroflexota bacterium | reverse complement strand
GCTCTATTCCGGCTGACCACAGGGGCAAGGTCAGGGTGACCAGCAGGACCAGGAAACCCGCGGCAGGATGCAGGTCTCCCAGGGTCAGCCATTGTTTCCACCGGGAGAGGCGGTGGCGGCCGTTTTCAAGCCCCGCGGGCCGTATGTTTTCCTCCAGGGCTTGGTCCTCAGAGGATGCTGGTTCGGCGGCGACAGGATTCGCGGCCCTTGCGCGGAAGGAGAAGCGGGCCAGGATATTGGTCTCTGCCAGCGCCAGCAGCAAGGCCAGCAATCCGAATATGGCGGCAATGATGTAGGCTGATTCCTTGGCGGAGAAGGCGAGGGCCAGCGCGGCCGAAGCCATAAAGAGGTAGCGGCTCCTGGGGTCGTGGGCGTAGTGCCAAAGGAGAGCGAAGAGCGAGACGGCAAATACCGCCATAAGAATGTCGTTGCGTCCGAATCTGCTGAAGTAGAGCAGCGATGGCGAGATTGCCAACAGCAGGCCGGTCAGCAGAGCACCGGACTTGCCCAGCCATTGGCGCAAGAAATAAGGCAGGACCACCAGAATTGCGCCAAACAGGGCATATACCAGCCGGGCGGAAAAGTCGGTGTCACCAAACAGGCGAATGAATGCTGCCACCAGGTCTATCTGAAGGGGCCCGTGCATCCAAGGGGAATGAATAAAGCCTTCCAGGTTGGACAGGCGCCAGGAGTAGTAGAGGTGGATGGCTTCGTCGTAGTGCATAGTACGCCCGGAGAGTTCCCAGAGGCGCAGAGCAAGGGCAAGCAGAAAGAGCAGAACGAAGACTGCCTGGTACTTGCCCGATGTGGATTGGGTCAGGTAGCCGAAGGCGCGTCCCAGCCATGACTCGCTGAATGGCCGGCCACTGGATGAGGGGCTGGAAGCAGCAGGAACGCCGGTTTCCGTCACCTGGTCAGCAGCATTGGTCGGGTTCAGGGGTTGGGAGTCCATTGATAAACAGTCACGTCGTCCCTGGCAAAGACTGGTTCCAGAACGCTTCCGGCAGTGGGCGGGAGGTCAATCCCATAAGTGGCCCTTTCCCGGTGTCCCATGTAAACGTAGCGCACATCATAACCAGCGAGCAGCCGGCGCACAATCTGGGGGCTGTCGCTCTGGTAAATGGTTGCTATGTCTTCCTCCCTCCCTTCGAAGGGTTCGGTGCTGCCCCGCCACTGATGCTCGTGGCCTTTCCACCCCAGCAGGGCCGGCTGGCCGGTGGCCGCTGAGATTCTGCCGTATTCCGAGTAATCGTTGCCCACGGCCTCGACAATGTTTCCCGGTAAGGCTTCGTCGCGCAGCCAGAGGATTGCCTCGTATTCGGGCCGGCTTTGAGTCCTGATGTAGTCCAGGCCGTCCAGTGTATTGTCCTGGAAGCTGTGGCTTTCTCGCAGCAATCCGGTCCGGTCGAGGGTGGCGCCAACCGTGTAATAGGATCCAACCAACGCCAGTACCAGGAGTACCGGGGCCCAGGTCCACTGCAGGACCCTCCCAATATGCCGCACGCCGGCTCTCCTGGCACACAGCAGATATATGCCGTAGGAGCCTGCTATGCCCAGCAGCAGCCACGCCTGGTAATAGACCTTGAAGACGGTGTTCATACGGTTGCCGAAGAAATCCGCCAGCCTGAAAAGTTCCGCTCCGGAAAGGAGAAAGAAGGCGGCGACCAGCACTAGCAGCGAAAATACGTCATAGGGCCGACGCTCCCTGCCCGACAGGAGCAGGGCGAGAAAGACGGCCAGTCCGCCGATTGCCAATGGAGGCAAGACCGTAAGGACTCGAAATGTCACAGTTTCGGTGACGGCTTCCGTGCCCTGAACCAGCGGGCCCCAGGTGAGGGCCAGGACCAGCCACAGGAGAAGCGGGGCAAGGGCGGCAATGGTCACGGTAACAATTACCGGGGCTTCAAAGGGAAGGGGCCTGGGGAATCCCTGTAGCTGCTTCCAGAGCAGTAGCAGTCCCAACAGCGCCGGCAGGCCCATGACCACGGCGAAGTGCAGCGGCCTGGTACCAGGACCCAGGTAGGGCAATATCCCCGATGCCTGGGAGCTGAAATCCAGGTAGAAGGGGAAATAGAGCAGGACTGCCAGTCCCAGTAAAGGAAACATCAAGGCCGCCGAGGACCAGACGGCTCGGCGCAGCGCCCTGACCCCGCCCTGAATGTCCAGTCCCGCATCGGCGGCCATGGCTGCGCCTGAGTCGGCCCAGGCTCTGGTCAGGGCCACGGCGCCCAGCATGGCGGCATATACAGGGAAGTCCCAGGAATTTATGAAGGCCAGACCACCGAAGCAAAGGGAAATGGCCGCAGCTTCCAGCCTGTGGGCGGTCAGCCACCTCCACCCGATGGGTACATCGGTTCGCAGCAGATTCAACGCCAGCGACAGGGCAATTATCGCAAAGGGAAGGGCCAGCACATGGGAATGGAGGTCGCCCAGCAGGAAACTGAAGAAGGGGAACTCGGTGATGGTGTAGTCCAGGCTGACTCCGTCCTCAACCGTGTCAATCACTCGCGTGGCCTTCCACCACCACCAGCCGCTTTCCGGGAATATCCCTCCTGCCGCGTTTCCTCCCAGGTCCTTAATGCCTGCCCACTGCCAGAATCCCCCTCCCAACCAGCCTCGCAGGCTGAGGAACTCGAGGGCGCCAATCAGATTACCCATCACCACGACCAGGAACCCGGCGGCGATCCCGGTCAGGGCGCCGGCGCGGAGGCCTCCGCCGGACAGACGTACCAGGTTGTAAGCCAGGCCCAAAACACCGATGGAAACCAGGGCCGGAAGGGTGGCCAGGGCCAGGTTGTAGCCAACGTTGGAGGGGATGCCAGCCAGCTTCATGGGCAAAGCCATTATGAAATGGCCGAAATAGTAATAGCTGATGGAGTGCCCGGCCAGCCATGGGTCGTCGGGTGGGAAGAAGCGGCTCTGCAGGATGCTGGTCAGGAAGGCGAAGTCCATGGGCTTTTCGGTGTGGTTGATGGCGGGGACTTCGGAGACGATGTACAGCCAGACCAGGAAGACACACAGAAATAGGGCTTCCGCCAGGAGTATGAACCGCCATTGGGTTCGTATGAAGCGCTCCATAGCCGGCCAGTGCCGGTAGTAGATCCATACGAACGATGCTAACCCGGCCACCAGTATTCCCGCGACTGTAAGGGGGGCATTGGGCGCCAGTCCGGTCAGGCCCAGTACCCAGAGCAGGTACCCCGCAAGCAATAGGGAGAGGGCCTTGGACATGGTATAGCCGCGGTCGGGCAGTCGGCAAAACAGGAGGAACGCCAGGGCAAATCCCAGAAGGCCCATCAACTCGATAACCAGCACCCACGCCAGAGTGTCAGACATGGGGCGGTCCATTGGGCGCCGGAGCAGGCGCAGAAACCGGGAGCAGGCCACTGGGGAAAAGGGCAGCTTGAGCCTGGAGATTCATCGGAGACCTGAAGCGCTCCGCTTGGTTACCGGCGAGGTCAGGAGACTGGCGCCAACAGGGATTCCACGAACTGGCCGGCATCAAAGGGAGCGATGTCGTCCAGTGATTCCCCGGTGCCGATGAAGAGAATTGGGACATTCAGTTCCTGCCTGATTGCCAGCACTATGCCACCCCGGGCGGTTCCGTCCAGCTTGGCGAGAAAAATGCCGGTGCAGCCGACGGCTTCGGTAAAAGCCCTGGCCTGGGTCAACCCGTTCAGGCCGGTCGTGGCATCCAGGGTCAGCAAAACCTGCTGGGGAGCCTGCGGGTCCAGGCGGTTAATTACGCGGTGAACCTTCTTCAACTCCTCCATCAGGTTGGAGCGGGTGTGAAGCCTGCCGGCGGTGTCCACAATAAGGACGTCGGCGCCCCGGGCCTTGCTGGCCTGCCATGCATCGTAGGCCACCGCGCCGGGGTCCGCTCCTGGCTGGTGGCTGATAACTTCTACGCCCGCGCGGTCGCCAAGGATTTCCAGCTGCTCTTCGGCGGCGGCCCTGAAGGTGTCGGCCGCTCCGAGCACTACCCGCTTTCCCTCGCGGGTGAAGTGGTGGGCCAGTTTGGCGATGCTGGTGGTCTTGCCAACGCCATTTACCCCCACCATCAGGATTACGTATGGTGAGCCGCTGGAAGGATCTTCCTCCCAGGTTTCTGAAGTACCGCCAGGCTCCAGATTGCTGGCCAGGGTCTCCTTCAAAAGGGTAAAGGCGGTTTCAGCGTCGGTTATGCCTTCACTGCGGATTCTGTCCTTGAGGTCGTCCAGGATCCGCTGGGAAGTTTCCACGCCCACGTCGGCGGAGATCAGGATTTCTTCAAGCTCTTCCCAAACCGCTTCATCCAGATCAGAGGAGCGGAGAACGTCAAGAATGCGCCCGAACCAGCGCTCCCTGCTCCGCTTGACGCCTTCGTCGGTTTTTTCCCGGTTATTTTCCCTGTTTCGTTGAAAGAATGAGAGCATTGAATATCGTTTGCGTTACTTCCGGGCTGTTGATTTCGGTATTGCGCCTGGGCCACGTTGAGGGCGCCTGCCTCGGTTCCGGCGCCGGTCAACCGGGTGGCGCGGGAAAGGCGGGCATCGAGAGTGGGCTGCCGGTCCAGGGCCATCTGGGCAGCGGCCCGCTCGGCGTCCGCCTTCTTGCTTCCGGTTCCCTGACCCAGTATCTCGTCGTCAACCAGCACCTGAACGGTGAAAACGGGCTGATGGTCGGGGCCCTCGGCGGAGACCAACTCGTAGCGAGGAGTCGGCAGGCCAATTCCCTGGATGAGTTCCTGAAGCCGGGACTTGGGATTTTCCACCGGGCGACCGCGTCGAAAAATCTCTTCGAGGTCGGGTTCCAGGCTGCGGAGAACGAAGTCGCGGGCAGCGTCGTAGCCCTGGTCCAGGTAAATGGCGGCGACCACCGACTCGTAGGCCTCTTCCAGGATGGACTCACGATTGTGACCACCGGACTCCACCTCTCCCTTCCCCAGGGCAAGGTGCCTGCCAATGGACAGCCGCCGCGCGGCCCTGGCGAGGCTGGGGCGGCAGACCAGGGATGAGCGGCCCTTGGTCAGTTCTCCTTCAGTTATGTGGGGCAGGTTTGAGTAGAGTTCCGTGGAAACTATCAGTTCCAGAACCGCATCCCCCAGGAACTCCATGCGCTCGTAGGAGTCCAGCGAAGACCCGCCGTGTTCGTTCAGGTAAGAGCGGTGGACCAGGGCCTGCCGCAGCAGGCCCTGGTCTTTGAAGGTTAAACCCAGGCTGGTTTCCAGGTCTTCGATGGCCAAATCAATACCTGGAAGGCGGCCTTAAATGATGCCGTGAGGCCACGGCGGAGAGGGGCGCTTCACCTCGCCCACATGCTGGGCGTCGGTAATCACACGGGTCAGGGACTCGTAGATTTCGCCAGACTGTTCCGCCGGGGGAATGTGCATCTTGACGAAAGCGGAGCTGCCGTTGGGGAAGACATAAGTGGGCACGCCAAAGGCGCCGTAGGTCTCGACGGCCTCGGTGTGACTTTCGGCGATTTCCCTGAGCAGATCCGGGTCGGCCAGGTCTTCCCGGAAGCGAGCTATGTCGATACCGGAGTTGGCTACAGCCTCTTCCATCACTTCCATCTCGGTCAGGCTGCGTCGCTCTTCGTGGCGCAGCTTGAGGAGGGAGATGAAGAAAGATTCGAAGGCTTCCTTGCCCTGTCGCTTGGCGGCAAGCCCAGCGCGGTGGGCCAACAGGGTGTTATCGGTGCCATCCAGGGCGCCGGGCTGTTCCCAGAATTTGAAGTCTTCGCCCTTGTCGCTGTTTACCTGTTCAAGAGAGAAGGGCTGCCAGTCAACATTAACCTCTTGGTCAGTGGTCTCACGTACCTGCGCCAGCCACATGGCGGCGTTATATACGTAGGGTCAACGAAAATCGTAATAGGTCTTGAAATCGGCCTCGGACATGTCGACACCTCCTGTTCGATTGCCCCGATTCTAGCACATACTCCCCTGCCCGCCAACACTCGGGAAGCCCCGCGGGAGTTCCCAGGTGAAGGGCAAAAAACTGCCTTATGCTATAATTTTACCCGAGATGAACCCTCTTTCGGACGGACCTTCACCTGGCGCCTTTGCCCCCGCCCCTATCGAAAGTCTCGTCGATAGAGACAACCTCCCCCTGTACCTTGCGCTGAAGGAACTGGCTTCCGAGCGTGGACTTACCGTTTTCCTGGTGGGTGGTCCTGTAAGGGACTGGCTGCTGGGCATTCGTTCCCGCGACCTGGATTTCGTTGTAGAGGGTGATGCTGCCGCATTGGCCAGAACCATGGCTGACAGGGTGGACGGCCGAGTTACTTCTTACAGCAAATTCGGGACTGCCACGGTGGCGCTGGGCTCCGGACACCTTGACCTGGTTACCGCCAGGAGAGAAGTTTACCCTTTCCCCGGATCGCTGCCGGATGTTGAGCCTTCGAATTTAGCCGATGACCTGGCGCGGCGGGATTTCACCATCAACGCGATGGCCCTGCATCTGGAAGGCGGAGACCCATCGCCATCGCCGGTCGACCCGCTGGGAGGCCAGGAGGACCTGAAGCTGGGCCGCATCCGGATAATTCATTCCCAGAGCTTCCAGCACGACCCAACCCGTCTTTTCCGTGCTCTGAAGTATGAGCAGAGGCTGGGATTTGGACTGGAGGAAGGTACGGGGAAGCGGTTCAATGCAGCGGTGGCAGGTAAGTATTGCAGCACCGTAAGCGGCGACAGGATTCGGCGGGAGATTGAGAAATTCCTGGAGGAGAAAGACCCCGCCAAACCAATCCTGCGGGCTTTTGAAACGGGGCTGCTGGCCTCGGTGTTTCCGGCGCTGGTTCATGGCGAGCATGTGGGCAGGCTGGCGGCAGCGACGCGTGTTGGCGAGTTCGAAGTCAACGACCCGCTTTCATGGATTGTGGCCCTGGCATATCCACTCTCCACGGGTGAAGCCGAAGGCCTGATAGGGCGGCTCAACATGCCGGGCGGCTGGGCAAGGGCCGTGCGTGAGGCGGTCAGGCTGCGCCATCTGGAACCGGCGCTTAATGGCCCGGGAATGGCGGCCTCGGAACTCAACCGAAAGTTGGGAGACTTCGATATCCGGACTGTAGCAGTTGCCGCCAGAATCACCGGACAGCCCGAGGTGGCAAGAAACCTGGAACGCTTCCTAAAGGAATACGGGAGCGCCAGGGCCGTCCTGAACGGAAATGACCTGCTGGAAATGGGAGTGCCGCCTGGACCCGCTGTGGGCCGGGCGCTGGCATCCCTGCGGGACCTGCGAATTGACCGGAAAATCAATACCGAAGAAGAGGAGAGGGAATGGGTGCGGGGGATGGTATGCTCAGAGAACTATTGGACCCCACGGGCGACCTGACGCGCGTCGCCGCCTGTGGTTCGGGCGGAGGTAACCTGGAGATGTTGGAAGACCTGGAGAGAGAGTCCTGCGTGATATGTGAAGAAGCCCTTGACGGCATTCACCAGACGTCTTGCCAGATGTGCGGGGGCAAGTTTCATCAACCGTGGAGCCAGGACAGCGATATACCCAGGTGCGGCCGTATTTCCAGCCATGAAGAGGCCCTGGCGATTGTTTACCTCTGCAATGACTGCTACGAAGGCCGCCGACCCTGACAGGTCGGGGACCCGGCCCAAACTCTCGAAATGAAAGACTCTTGACCTACTTACCGGGAGACTACACCTTATGAAGGCAGTTTACATTGAAGCGCATGGCGGGACCGAGGCGCTGACCTATGGCGAACGCCCGGAACCGGTTCCCGGGGCGGGCGAAGTGAAAATACGGGTTCGCGCGACGGCCCTGAATCGCCTGGACCTCTATACGCGGGAGGGCGGACGGGGACTGCGCCGAGACTTTCCGCCGCCGCTGATTCTTGGAGGGGACTGCGCCGGAGATGTTGTCGAAGTCGGCGAGAACGTCAGAAGCCTCCAGTCAGGAGACCGGGTGGTAGTCAACCCCCGTATCAGCTGCAACCAGTGCGCGGCCTGTATGTCGGGCCGGGATGATCTGTGCCCCAGGTCCAGGTTTATGGGCAGCGCCTCCGATGGCAGCTATGCCGAGTTCGTCACGGTTCCGGCGGTAAACGCTTACAAGATTGCCGACGCGGTTACCTACGAGGCGGCGGCGGCAGTGCCAACAACATTCCTGCCCGTGTGGAACATGATGGTGCGCCGAGCGCAGCTGAAGCCCTGGGAGACGGTCCTTGTGCTGTCGGCTTCCGCTGGCGTGGGCACGGCGGCGATCCAGGTGGCAAAGAACGTCGTGGGCGCGAGAGTTATCGCTACCACCAGCACGGAAGAGAAGGCGGCCAAGGCCAGGGAACTGGGGGCCCATGAGGTCATCAACTACAAGGATGAAGACGTTACGGAACGGGTAAAGGCCCTGACCGGCGGGGCTGGCGCGGATGTACTGGTGGACCATGTGGGGGCGGAGTTTTTCGCCAGCGCCTTCAACTCCCTGCGCCCCGGTGGCCGCTATACCATCTGCGGCGCCACGACGGGCTTGAGGGTGGAACTACACCTGGGACTGCTGTTTACCCGCCAGATAGAAATTTACGGCACCTTCATGGGCAGCAAGGAAGACATGCGCCAAATAGTGGAGATGCTGAACAAAGGGGTGATCCAGCCGGCCATACACCAGGTGTTCCCCCTGGCAGACGCCGCCACCGCCCACGAGACCATGGAGGAAACTAACTTCTTCGGCAAGTTGCTGTTGCGGCCTTGAGGGTTGTGGTCAAATTGAAGACTGAAGTTTCTCAGCGTACCATTTCGTCGTTCCCGCGCAGGCGGGAAC
>JAPPJA010000410.1 GCA_028874675.1 Chloroflexota bacterium | reverse complement strand
ATACTGTCCCTCGTTTTCGAAAAACTGGCGGTCATGCTGGTTGCTGGAATACCTCCATCGACAAGCCCGGTACAGGGAATCGTTAAGGTGAGCAATATCCAGCTCCCCCTGCCGGGCCGCGTAATAGGTTGAAGCCAGCCATTCCAAGGCATCGGACACTGCCTGGGGGTCATCAAAGGGATTTCCATTCACCAGTGATTCGGAGTTGAGGCGGAACTGCAGCTGCCTGGAAAACACTTCCTCGGCCTTTCCAACAACGTCAGCCAACCCCAGGGCAGGCACCGGTGACTGGGTCTCCGCCAGCAAGCCAAGCTCCAGGTCGGCAATTCTCTGCTCCACCGCTTCCGTGCTGCCGGTATTGGCAAGTTGGGCCTTGAGGAGCTCCAGGTCTTCTCGAAGCGACTGCAATCCCTCAATCAGGCTGCCGTTCACGCTGCTTTCGTCCACTCCGGGTGTCTCGATCTCCCCGGCAACGGGCAGACCGGGGTCAGAGCCATTGGCAACCGGGCCATCCGATCCCATTTCATTCCATTCAGGGCCGCCAACCGGGTCAATCGCCAGCTCCGCGGGAATGATTTCAGGCTCGGGTTCCGCCGCAGGGGTCAGGTCCAGAGGTGCAGATTCGTGACTTTTGCCCTGCATATCCGTAGCCAGTTCGGGCTCCCGTTCCATGGGTAGCGGATTTGGATCAAGGTTGAGGACATGCTGAGTTTCGTCGGGAACCGACCCGGTACCGGCAACGGGGGCAATTTCCGGCTCCCCGATTGGGGTGTCCGAATCCGGCGCCGCGACGGGTGCGGGATCGGTGGGCGTTATACCCATTGGTTCTTCAGCGACGGATTTCGGCTCGGGGAATGAACGCCTGGGATTTGAGGAAAATATCGTTTCGAGCTCAGAGACCGTTGAAATGATGTCGGCCTCCAGTTCGGCCCGCCTTCCGGCCCTGGATGATTCAACGCTCCTGCTCTGGGCCTGGTCCCTGATGGGCCGGTACTGCTCCAGCAAGGAGTCCAGATAGTTCACCTGGGCCAGCGTCTCCACGGCAACCTCGGGTTGTATGTTCCTCGCGGCGCTCCATTCGCTGATACTTAGTTCCAGGTAAACCAGCTCCTCCGAGTATTCCAGCCAGATGTCCTGGATTCGAGCCTTCAGCTGGTTGACCGCCTCCCTGGCCCGCTGCTTCTCCTTCTCAACAACGATGTCGCCGATGGCGGCCGCAAACTCCAGCGCTTCTTCCCACTGTGGGGCGTCCGAGCGCAGGGCCAGCAGCAGATCCTTCCACCGGCCAAAATCGACGCGGCCCGTGGGATCCTGCACCTCGTCGTAAGGCGGAGGCAGTTTGCCCGACACGTACCAGATCATCAGGCCCGCATCGTTCTTGTCGAAGCCGGTACGGTCGGCGAGGAACTGGTTGAAGTTCGTTTGCCAGTCGCGGGCGTCCCAATAGCCCCGGAAGCACAGTTCCTTCCTGTTGGGACCATAGGTGGGCTCGTCGTTCCACTGCAGGTGCTGCACTACACTTTCGTAAAGCTCACTCCGAATCCCGGACCAGGCACGCAATATGGCTTCTGCCAACTCATCCGAAGACTGCATCTTTCGCAGCACCGGAGATTGCAGGTGGTGGGTAGGGGCATCCTGCACGTCCTTGAGCTGAAACTGGGCTCCAGGTACGCGAACGCCGCTGTTTCGGATAGCTGCTCCCAGCGCCCGTTTCATTTCCGAAGGCAACTGATCGCGGGCATCAAGCACCTGCCTCACAACTGCTGGAGCATAATCTTCGCTCAGCCATTCCTGGGAGGCAACAACAAAGGAGGAAAGGCTTGGCGGCTGTGCTGACATTGTTGGTTGGGTTGCCAAAGCTGCTACTTCCCTCCTTTCAAAATTTGGAACGGGCTAAGGCCCCAAAACTTACCACTTCCACCCCTCCCCGGGCCCAAAGGAAACCCGGCCACACTCCCGGATTGAGGACCTCGCCTGGCAAATTGACAAGCAATCCGGACTCAAACGTGCTGTACGTTTATGTTATCTTAATGTGACTATTCTGCAGGGCGCTGAACGCCTGCTCATTCAAAAAATCCATAAATAGTTTAGCATAGAACTGGTCGGGGAGTTAAATGTCAAGCTCTTTTTGTACGGGATTTCGCGGGAACCTGGACTCTCGATTTTCATGGCAATACTCCAGCCGATTTTCCCCTGCCAGCCAGCCGGGATGGGGCACTTTCCTAAATTGCGCAAGCACATTGCTGGAGCGTCGGTATGACAATTGAACGCCAGCCGGACACTTTTGTGGTCACCGTCATATTGGTCAATGGCCTCACGGTTGAACACCGGTACCCCATTGGCAACGTAAGGAGCCTGCCGGAGTTTGAGCGAGCCATGGTCGGGATCATTAGAGAGCCAATCGATACATTGATGGGAAACAGCCCGGCAAAAGCCTTCATCCTGGCCTACCCCGTGGCGGTTTACAACACTTCCCACGTAATGACACTGCGCGTTCGAGGCGAAGGCTCCAGCCAGGCCATGCAGGCTGCGGACCACGTCCACGAGATGGGATTTCTGGCCCGTGACCGCAGTCCCTGACATTGCCGTCCCCGCGCGTGCCACCCTCGGCAGCCCTGCAATCGGCCCACCGAGGTCCTGTGATAGAATTGCCGCAACGGCGAATATCGTTCTGCCGGTAGGTCCATCATAACCATAGTGATCCCCTTCTCGATTCGAAGCCCCGATTCGGGTACCGCGCGATGTCAGTTATTCCACTGAAATTGAGCATCCTGGACCAGAGTCCCGCCGCCCCCGGGGAAACGGCCTCGCAGGCCCTGCAACACACTATTGAACTCGCACAGAAGGCCGAAGACTGGGGGTACCATCGCTTTTGGGTTGCCGAACACCACGGCTCCCACCGCAACATGGGGTCCTCGCCCGAAGTGCTTGTTTCCCACCTCCTGGCCAGGACCCATCGAATACGGGTGGGCTCCGGCGGGGTAATGCTCCAGCACTACAGCCCCTACAAGGTTGCGGAGAATTTCAACGTTCTGGCCTCCCTGGCCCCGGGTCGCGTTGACCTGGGCATTGGACGGGGCCCAGGCGGAATGCCAAATACTACCCAGGCGCTGCGGCCACAACCAATGAATGGCTCCCTGCCCCGGCCGCTGGAGGAAAAACTGGCCGAACTAAGGCAGTTTCTGGCCAGTCCCCCCGACGGCGCCAGGGAAGCCGGCGGCCCTACCGTCTCCCCGGTGCCCGCCCAGCCCGCTGACGTACACCTGCTGGGCACTACCGCAGCAAGCGCGGAAGTGGCGGCGATGCAAATGCTTCCCTATGTCTTCGCCATGTTCCTGAACGGCGACGAGGGGGAAATGCGGAAATCCATCGACACCTACCATGCGTTGTCCTCGGGATTGCCCGGTTTTCAGCCTGCGGCAATGCTGGCATTGCCGGTTATTGTGGCGGACACCGACGAGGAAGCGTCTGCCTTCGCCCGCGGCATCCATGTAGTGAGAATCCAGCTGGCCAGCGGGCGCACCTTCACCGTATTCTCCGAAGAGGCGGCCAGGGAGTTCGGCCGACAGTCAGGCGAGGAGTTTTCCTACGAGGTGCAGGAGGCGAACGTAATTCACGGTTCGCCACTGGCAGTGCAGGAACGGTTGCTGGCCCTGCAGAAAGAGTATGCAGTAAACGAGGTCTTCATCGTAACCGCCGTTGACAATTTTCCCAGTCGCCTGCGCTCCTACGAATTGCTGGCCGAGGCTCTCCTGAGTGGGGATGTCAATTCCCGGGACCTGCAGGAAGTTGCGGAGGGCCTGCCATGAAGAGTCAGCGCAAGCTCAGGCTTGGGGCCTTCTTCTCCGGAACGGGCAGCAACATGGCCTCCTGGCGTCACCCCCAGGCCGTGCCCGACGGCCCCATAAATCTGCAATACTATCGCGACCTGACCCGTAAAGCCGAGGACGCCAAGCTGGACTTCGTCTTTTTCGGCGACGGGCTCTACATAAGCGAGAAGTCACACCCGATCTTTTTGAACCGGTTCGAACCTCTTACCCTGCTGGCCGCGCTGGCCATGGACACCACCCACATCGGCGTGGCAGCCACCCTGTCCACTACCTACAGCGAACCATTCACCGTGGCCCGCCAGTTCATGTCTATTGATCACATCAGCGGAGGCAGGGCCGGATGGAACATAGTCACGTCGCCGCTGGAGGGTTCGGCCTCTAACTACAGCAAGCCGGAGCATCCCGCCCACGATCTCAGGTATGAGATGGCCCACGAGTTCCTGGAAGTTACGAAGGGCCTGTGGGACTCGTGGGAAGATGACGCGTTCATATTCGACAAGGAAGCGAATGTGTTCTTTGACCCGGAAAAAATGCACCGGATAAACCATACCGGCCGGTTCTATTCGGTCCAGGGCCCACTGAACATTTCCCGTTCCCGCCAGGGCAGACCGGTGTTGATTCAGGCCGGTTCCTCGGAGGCAGGTCGCAGCTTCGCGGCCCGTCATGCCGACGTTATCTTCACCGGACAGCCAAGCCTGGAAGCCGCCAGGGAATTCTACAACGACGTGAAGGGCCGGGCGGCGGAATTTGGAAGAAGGCCGGAGGAACTGCTGGTCCTGCCCGGTTGCGCACCCATAGTTGGCAGCACCGCCGGGGAAGCCGACCGGAAATACCAGGAAATAGCCGATCTGGTGGATATAGGGCAGGCTCTCAATTATCTGGGGCGCTACTTTGACGACCTGGACTTCAGCCAGTTTCCACTGGACGAACCCTTTCCAGACCTGGGCGACTACGGCAGGAACGGCTGGGAAAGCGCCACGGACCGCCTCAAAAAGACGGCACTGGACGAGAATCTGACCCTGCGGCAGGTGGCGCTGCGCGCTACCACGTCCCGTCACAAGTTCATTGGCTCGGCTTCCCAGGTAGCCGATACCATGCAGGAGTGGTTTGAAGAGGGGGGCGCCGACGGCTTCATGGTAAACAATTCCGTGCTGCCGGCAGGCTTCAACGACTTCCTGGAGATGGTAGTGCCCATTCTCAAGGAACGGGGCATTTTTCGAACGGAGTACGAAGCTGACACACTGCACGGCAACCTGGGACTGCCCATACCAGCCAACCGCCACACGGAAGCCAGGGCAAGGGCCCTCCCAACCGTCGAAGAGTAGCGCCCCGTTATAGCGCCAGGATTCTGGTCCGCAGGCAAGGGTTCGGCCAGGAAGGCCGCCTCGTTCCCTTCAGGTGCGTTCCCACACAATAATTCCCCTTCGGCCGGCGTGCCGAAGGGGAATTGCGAAATTCCTGGGGGTCACGTTGGCCAACGCTGTCTAAACCCTTCTCAGCAACTCCTCCTGCAGTCTGTCCACGTCGAAGGCCTCTGCGGACTCGGCCACCCGGGCGTCGCCCTCCCGGACCATCTGTTCGGCGGTGGTCTCTTCCAGCCTTTCGGGCAGTTCCTCCTCCCGCTCCCTCCGGCGCATCACGTCGCGGTTGTGTTCCACGAAGAGGCGGCGCATGGCCACCACCACCGAGTCGGTGGAGGACAGGTACTCCGGAAGCTCGTACTGAACGTACTTCTCCGCGTCGTAGTCCTGGTTGCGGAAGTTGAAGTTCAGCTCCCAGTTGCGGTACGGCCAGGAAACCGTGCTCCATAGCCTCCGAAGAGCGTTGGGCCTTTTGCTGTAGCGTTCCACGTTCAGGTACACCATGCGGGTCAGGTTGTCCTCTACGGGGACGGCCCAGCGGGTACTGCGGAAGAAGGCGTTATTGCCACCGGTGCGAGACATGCCGGGCAAACGGGTGCCGTTCCACTCGTTGACCCCGGGAGTGTCGGCCTGGGGCGGTCGCACCCGTCCCGGAGCCTGTCCCGTCTTGCGGGCCTTCCGGTCGAATATCCAGGTCCACGTCAGCCGCCACTTGGTCTTGGGCCAGACACCGTCCACGCCCGGGTAGTACATCTGGTAAGGGATGTTTCCGTCTTCGTCGTAGTAATAACGCTCCACGCTGGACTTTCCCCGCCCAGGCTGGTAGTGGACAGTCTTGTTGTTGACCAGGTTCACCCTGTAACCCAGGGGCGTCCTCGGACGTCCACCCAGGCGGCTCTTCAATATCCGAATGGCGTTGCGGTGCACCATGAACGCGTTATGGGCATCCATGGTGTTCTCCAGCACCAGCACCCAGTTGCAGTCGAACATGGAGAAGACCGGCCGGTGGATGTTGTGTTCCTCGAACATTTCCGGCGGGATGTCTTCCTGCAGATCTACCGGTTCGCCCTCGCCCATCCACACAAATACCAGGCCCTTGAGGGTGGCGGTCGGGAATTTGCGGGCCTTCATGCCCGGGGCGCCCACCATTTTGGACTCGGGCCCTTCGGTAAGGAATGCCACGCAGTTGCCCTCACCGTCGAAGGTGGCCCCGTGATAGGGACAGGTAACGTAGCCGGGGAAATAGCAGCGGCCCATCGACAGGTAAACCGAGCGGTGGGGACACCAGTCCAGCAGCGCCTGCACCTCATCGTTGTTGTCTCGAAAGAAGACCACATCGGTGCCCAGCATCCGCAGCACTTCCGGTTTGCCCTTCTTTACGTCCTTGTCCGGCAGGGCGGGATACCAGTATTCCCTGAATCCCGTAGTCGGCATTCGGCTGCGCCGGTCGTCCGGATCATCGGGCTTTCGGAAAGGCGGCGTCTGGTCAAAACCCTGAGTGCCGCGCCGCATGTTTTTGTAGCCGCCCGGGTAGCCGGAGAGAGGTTTCAAAAGCAGTCGCTTGAGGCCCATTCTACTTCCTCCGAGGTGATTGACTTTACTGGGGGATGACGCTGCGATGCGCTGGCGTGGCGCCCGGTTTTCGGTGCCGATTATAGCATGGAGCAGGTGGAAAATCGGCCAGCAGTGGCGCTTCAGGCGTCAGAAGGGATACGGTTGTCCCCCGCCCACTGCCAGGACCTGCCCGGTTATATAGGATGCGTCATGAGAAGCCAGGAAAGCTATGGCCGCCGCCTGCTCGTCGGCTTCGCCACGCCGGCCCATGGGTATTTCGGAAAGGCGGGTCTGCTGCCGGTAAGTTTCCTGCAGGTCCAGTTCTTCCGGCGGCAATTCAGGGGGCATTGCGGTAATGCCATAGTTGCGTGGCGTAACGCGGTCCTCCGCCAGGGTTCCACTGGGGGCCATGCAGTTTACCCTGATGCCCAGGCCCGCCACCTCTCGAGACAACGACGTGGTCAATCCGATCTGTCCCGCCTTGGCCGCGGCGTAGGGCACTCGGAAGGCGCCGGTTACCGCGTGGGTGGCCACGTTGACAATGGAACCGGACTTCTGCTCTATCATGTAGGGCAGCACGGCCCGGCAGCACCACATGGCAGTCCAGAAGCTCTTGTCTATTTCGGCCTGAATCTGGTCGGGCGTGTAATACTGGTAAGACTGGAACCAGATGGTTCCTCCAGCCACGTTGGCCAGCACGTCAATCTGGCCGAACTGTTCCTGGGCAAAAGCCATCAGGCGCTCGGCGTTTTCCCACCTGGAAAGCTCACCCAGGCAGACGGCAGCCTCGGCTCCGAAATCCCGCAATTCGTCGCACACTCGTTGCGAAGATTCCTCGACCATGTCACCGATGACTACGGATGCGCCCTCCTGGGCCAACCGCCGGGCGGTGGCCGCGCCTATGCCCTGACCGGCGCCCGTAATCACGGCCACCTTTCCCTCAAAGCGGCGGGCGCCTGAAGCTTTGGCGTCAAGAATACCTGGCATAACCCCTCCATGTTATCCCTGGGAACCCGGCGCTGGTTAGCAGTCGCCAGCTCCGGGACTACTAGATGCGTTGACCCAATGTTACCCCGTGATACGGAGCCGGGCAACAACTTCAGATGCAGAGCCGGAACTGGCCTGGCGCTGGTAGGCGCCAGCAGTTCGGTAGCAGGCTGATCGTCAATTTACAACCATAGTTTGATTTGTTAACAACTAAAACCGTAAAACTGTCAATGAAATAATACTATTTGATAATAATATTATAAAATCCGTTGACACTATTGGAAAGCAGTTGTATATTCCGATAAAGATTCCCCAGCTGGTACCCATTACCTCTATATAAAAGGAGGACTTATTATGTGGAACCAAAGGTTATTGAGTTAAAAACCTCTGCTTTTCGTAACAATGCTGTTTGTTCTTTCCTTGCTGGTAGCGTGCGGCGCTGCCGCTCCGGAAGAGCGGGCAGCGCCCGCAGCGGAGCCCGCCCCTGCCCAGGAACAGGCGATGGCGGAAGCTGAGCCTGCTCCCACGGCGGCGCCGGCTGCCGCCGATACGAGCATGGAACAGGAAATGGCAAAGCCCACTGTGGTCCGTTACGTGGAGTCCCAGGGTGAAATTCAGGTAGAGACGAACCAGCACTGTGGCGGCAACCGCCCGATTATTTCCCAGTTCCTGCCCTACGTGGAATTCCTGGTTGAGGCTGACCCGGTTACGGCGGAGTTCAACCCGTGGCTGGCCGAGTCCTGGGAGACCACGGCCGATGCCAAGACCTGGACCTTCAAGTTGAGGCAGGGCGTAGAGTTCCACCACGGGTACGGCGAAATGACCGCGCAGGACTTCGTCGATATGGCCGTTGCCAAGTCGAACACCGACTGCCAGTCCAGCACCACCAGCTTCTGGAAGGAAATGGCCCAGGCTGAGGCGGTGGACGACTACACTGTAAAGTACACCATGAACAACGCCTCCCTTCCCATGATCAGCGTTGTTTCCAACCTGCCCACCGGCCTGGAGCTCTTCTCCCTCAGCAAGAAGCAGGTGGACGAAGTCGGCTACGACAATCTGGAT
>JAPPJA010000255.1 GCA_028874675.1 Chloroflexota bacterium | reverse complement strand
GGGCCAAACTCCAGCGCCTCTATCCCATCAATTCCTGACTTGACGGAGTACTAGATTGTATTGATGGGTTGGGGATAAACCGTCGTTCCCGCGCAGGCGGGAACCCCGATGCCCGAAGTCAAGATTCCTGACTTCACAGAAGTGACGGGGCATTTTGGCGACACGCCCTGATCCCCACCTGCCAACACGTTCCAGCAACTTTTCCATCCCGCGCAGAATGAAGGAGGCAAAATTATGGCAATGTACCGGGTATTCACCGATGCTGACGGCGAGAGCCACATTGAGGATATGAACCTGGCGGACCACCCGGAACTGGGCTCGCTGACCAACGTATCAGCGGTGCAGGTTCAGGAGTTTGACGGGTCGCGGCACCGGGACTTTCATCCCCTGCCCGAACGCCGGCTGATCATCCACATGTCCGGCGAGGTAGAGATCGGGGCCAGCGACGGCTCCAAGATTGTCCTGCGGGCCGGCGACGTCCGTCTGATGGAGGATGTCAGCGGCAAGGGCCACACCCATAACGACCTTTCGCCCTCCTCCGCGGTTTACGTCGTGCTGACTGACTGACTGGCCGCCTGACCGGCTGCCCCACTGGCCAGGTCCCGTAGTCTGCCCAGCTAACTTCCGAGTACGGTAATGCCCCGCCCAGGGCCAGCATCACCGGTGGCGCCGCCACGGGGTAAACCCGGAAGCGGTCCGGTCCGGGGCTGGGAAGGTAACCAGGGCCATCGCATTTCAGCTTTGGGCCCGACCCGTCGTTCCTGCGGAGGCAGGAACCTCGAGAGCGCTGGGCAAGCCTCTCTCGGTTGTCGGTCAAAGGGCAAAGTGGGCAGCCAGTTTCAGATGCAAGGGCCCTGGGCAGGCAGCCAGGGCCCTTGACCGCGGTCAAAGCCCGGCTGGCGCGCTGGCCCAGCGACAGGACCACGCCATAAATTCGAGCGCCCCGGAACGAGCGCCGCTGCTGGCAATGTCCGGCAGTCCCTCGATTGTCGCGGCGCGCGCGTTGACCCGGTCATCGTTGCGGCCCATGCGCCACGCTCAATGTATTCCCCACCGAGGGACCGTTACTCGAACACGGTATTCAGCCTGGCGGAGCTGTCGAAGAAGTGCTGGAGGCTCTGGTTTACCCGGAAGAAAATGTCGGCGCGCAGCTGGTCGCCCGTTGCGTTGTCGGAAATGCCGCCCTCGATGGTCAGGTCCAGGGTGTTGAGCGTGTGGTTCAGGTCGGCGCCGTTGTTCTCCCTGGTGTTGGCTACCAGGTCCTGCCACTGCTCCACCGTCATTTCCAGGAAGAAGTCGGCGTCGATCAGGTCGTATTCGGTGCCCTCCTTGACTTCGGTGCATTCGAAGGCCTCGAAGGTGATGACGTAAACCCTGTCGCCGACCTTTACCCCCATTATCGCGTCAACATTGCCCAGCCGCCGGAACTCCTCGTCGCTGTTGACCAGTTCCTGCAGGGCCTGGAACCATTCTACTGATGGAAAGGTGAGGGCAGTGGAAACCGGGTCGCTCATCGAATGTCTCCTGGTGGATTATATGGATGGTACTGACGCTTGATGCTTCCGCCCGCCCCGGGGAAGGGCAAGAGGCTTTCGAGACGGAGCCCTATTCCTTGAAGTAAGGCTCGCCCTTCTCCCTGGCCTGGCTGAATGGCACCATGCGGTCCATATGGTAGTCCGGGTCAGAGTTGGCCGGAGCCCTGCCAATGGCCTCGTCCACCATCTTGTGGTACTTGGGGTCCAGCTGCTCCAGCTTGTCCATTTCCGACCGGATGTAGGCCACCCGGGAAATGATGCGGTAAAGGGAGTCGGCGCCGCAAAGCTTGCACTCAGTCGGGTCGGCGGAAGTGTAGGAACGCAGGTAAACGCTGTTCACGCCGCCGCAGCCTTCGCACCGGTACTCGTAAATGGGCACGGTCAGCCTCCCGCCGGGGCAGACTCTTCGCGGCGCAGGAAGGCAAGCAAGTCGGGCGACAGGTTGGCCTCCGTCTTGTTCACTCCCGCCCACTGCATACGCTTCAGGTAGTCTTCGATGTAGCGGCGCTTGAGGTCATCCACCACGGCCATGCCCTGGGCGATGTTGGCGACACTGCCGCCAATGACAATGGCCAGGGCCTCCCACAGCACCGGGTCCTTCAGGTCCTGGACCAGGTCGCGTTCCACGCCCCGCATCAGGTTGCTCAGTCCCATTCCAAAGCCCTCTGGCTGGTTCTCCACGGCATACCTGACGTGGGCCATGCCGTAGGCCATGTGACGGGCCTTGTCCTCGATGCACTTGCGGAAAAGGAACTTGTCGGCCCGGTTGCGGGCGTAGGCCTCGCCGTAGCGGTACAGCAGCAGGGTCAGGGGGCCCCGCACCAGGTACAGGAACATGCCGACTTCGGTCCAGCCGGGCCGGGTCTCCATCATACGGCGGTTGAACTGGCCCGCGCTTTCCAGGCCCAGGCTGCCATCGTTGTGGAAGGCGCGGTTGCGGAAAATGGTGTAGTGGCGGCCCGTGTCGAAAATCTCCGAGGCCAGGAAGGTCTTGACCTCGTGGTAGGCGTAGTTCATTTTGTGGAGCCATTGGCCGATTACGTCGGTCTCAATGGAGGCCTGCTGGGCCAGCTCGGTGCAAAGCTGGCGCATGGCCAGTTCCCACTCGTAGGGCTGCGGCGTAATTTCGTCCCAGGCTATTTCCAGGTGGCCCATCCACCGCCGCTGGATGGCCTCCTCGTAAAGGTCCACGGCGTTGTCGGCCCACAGGTCTGCCTTGGCGCTGAGGGCGTAGAGGTCGGTGCGGGGAATGCCCTGGATGGGGAAGGCGCCCCGGGGACGGCGGCTCATATCGGAACTGGACTCGGGCACCTCGCCGTAGATGCCGACGTTGAGGTCGCGCATGGTCAGGCCCTTCCTGCCCGGCCGGGCGCGGACGCCCCACTGCACGGTGTCGTTCATCCAGGCCAGGGGCTCGGAACTGGCCGGCTGGGCAGCTTGTGGCTCCTGGCCGGTGTCGCCTTCCGCTGCGCTGTCGGAGGTCTGTTGTTCTTCATCGAGGGCCATGATTACCTTCAATTGCCAGGCTGGCTGGAATTATACCGGCATACAAAGCAAGACCCCCCGCGATTTCCCGAGGGAGGTCTTTCAGCAGATGGCAAATCCGGTTATGCCGCTGCCTTGTACTGCTCCAGCAGGGCCGGGTTAACGCGGCCATTGTGAATGCGGTCGTCAAAGCCGGCAGACTTGAGCCGCTGGAAGTATTCCTTGGTCTGCCGCTGGCGAATGGCCCGAAGGATGTTCTGGCCCTCGTCCATCTTGTCCTTGCCGCCGCCCAGCAACAACGCCAGGGCCTGGCTGGTAAGCTGGCTCTGGCCGGCGGGGTTCTCGCCGCCGGCGCCGGTGGCCTGGCGGGACTCGCCTTCGTCCAGGTAGCAGTGAATCTCCTCGCGCCTTTCGGGGGCGAATTCGTTCATATAGCGCAGGTGCAGGACGCCGAAGGCCACGTGGCGGGCCTCGTCCTGGGCGCACCTCCGGTAAATGGCCTTCTCGGCTTCGTTGTAGGCCATCATCTCGCCCAGCCGGAACAGGGTGAGCACGTTGCCCTCGCCGGTAATGTGGAGGCGTGAGGAGAACTCGGTAAACTCCCGGGCATTGTCCGTGCTGCCGCCCACCACGTCGCTGACGCTGTCAATCATGCGCATCAGGCCGCCGCCGTTGGCCAGGGCCCGCTTGCGGAAAACATCCAGGTGGCGGGACTCGTCCATTACCTGGGCCAGGAGCGCCAGTCTTACTTCCTGGTAGTCAGGGGACATGGTGGATATGAAGCGCCCGGGCACGTCGGAGGCGATGAACTCTACCTGGGTGAAGAAGGTGGCCAGCTGGCACTCGGCCGCCTCGATGTCGTCGGGCAGGGGCTGGATGGTGTCCCAGGGAATGTCGGTGGCCGAACTCCACTGGCGGGTGATGAATTCCTCGTAGAGCTTGGTCAGGTTGTAAGCCCACACCTCGCTCTTGGTGCGGAAGGTGTACGCGCCGAACCTGGCCACGTTGTCGCGGGGTATGGAGCCCTGGACCCGACCGGTGTCGTTGGCGGAACGTTCTTCAACGCCCTCTCCGGCCACGTGCTCCTGCAACTGGCTGAGCCAGGAAAGGTCGAAGCCCTGCTCTTTGGCCCGCTCCCAGTACTCGGTCCGGTTGTCCACAGTGGCCATGCCAACCACCTCCACAAGTTCCGCTGCCCTATTGGATACAGTAAGCCTATTGCTGGTGATGTTAACTATCGGCAGGCGGGATTGTCAACTTAATGACGGGTATCGAAGGCAAGAGAGCGTATTCAGCCGATTTCCACAAAAACTCCGCCCCGGGAAGCTTCCTACCTCGTTCCAGCTACCAGGCGCACCGGCGGCCGGGCAAAAATCAGGGCCACCGCCGTCAGCCCGCCCAGGGAGGCGAATGCGGTCAGGGCGATGTCGTAGCTGCCGGTCAGGTCGAAGACGAGACCCGCCGCCACCGTGCTGATGGCCTGCCCCAGGCTGGTAAAGGGTTCAGTGACGCCCCGAATAGCGCCCAGGGAGCGGCGCCCGTAATAATCGGCGTAGGCGATGGGCGGAACCGACAGTATTCCACCCACACCAAATCCCAGCAACGCGGAATAGACCAGGCCCTCCAACGTTGTATCGGCGGTCAGGAATAGCAGGGACGGCAAGGCCACGGTGGCGGCAACGGCAGCCAGAACGTAACGGACCGGAAATCGTTCGGCAATCCAGCCCCAGGCCAGGCTACCGGCGCCCATAAAGGCTGCTGAAAGGCTCAGGCCCACGCCGGACAGGAAAACGCTCAACCCTTCGTCGCGGAGCAGCGCTGCCAGGTGGGTGTTGATGCCCGCCTGCACCAGGAAGAGAGTCCCGACGCCCACTGCCAGGATCCAGAGAGCGGGTGTCTTCATCGCTTCCCTGCGGGTCCAGGCAGGTTCCTCAACGGCCGGAGCGGCTTCCTCGGCAGTAGCATCGTCCGAGGCATCCTGTCCCGGGTCTTCTTCCGGGTCTCCATCGGGGCGCAGACCCAGGTCCTCCGGTTGCTGCACTATGAAAAAGGTCACCGGTATCAGGGCGATAATCCAGACCAGCGCGCCCAGGACAACCCAGGCTTCCCGCCAGCTATATCCGGCAATTACCGCCGACGCCACCAGGGGGAAGGCAACCAGTCCGATGGAATGGGAGGCGAAGAGGATTCCGTTGGTCCGGCCCCGCATCCGTATAAACCAGCGGGACACCACCACGGAGGCGCCGATGGGAATGGGACTGGCAAAGATGACCCGGCTGATGCCATAGAAAATGTAGAAAAAGATAGGTATGGTAGCCCAGGCCAGCGATATGGTGGCCAGGCCCATGATGAACACGCTGGAAGCCAGCACCAGCCGGGCGCCATACCGGTCCACCAGCCAGCCCACCAGGGGAGAGAGGACCGAGGCGGCAAGCCCGCCCACGCTGGCCGCGCCGGCAATCAGGGTCCGGCTCCAGCCCAGCTCCGGGTCGGCGGCCAGGGGATAGATGAACACCGCCAGGGTAAGGCTGGCGGAGGCGTTCCGCACCACCTGGGTGCTGCTGGCCGAGGCCAGCACAATCCACCCGTAGAAGAAGGGAAGGCGGTGGGCCAGGCGCTGGAGGGAGGCGTTCATGGCATCCAGGCCTTGCGTCGGGTTTCGCTGGCCGGGATCTGGCCATTACCTTCAGGGGCAGGTCGTGTCAAAACTTGCTCCGGGGAGTTGCCTGGGCGCCAGTTGAAACGGACACTCCTCTGCGCCCGCGTGTTCGTCCGCAGAGGTACGTTTCCAGTCCTGGGCCGGTGCATACTTTAACATAATGCCCGGGTGGGGTTAAGGGGAAGGATTGCACCCGCCAGGGCTATCGCATATCAGATTTTGGGGATGCCCCGTCGCTTATCGAGGATACCCCGTCGTTCCCGCGCAGGCGGGAACCTCGACCCTGATGCGGCAACCCTACCCTTGGATGTAGGGTGAGCGGCTCATATGCGATTGCCCTGGGCTCCGTGACAGGCGCCCATTCCGCCCGGCGTCGGCAAAAAGTCCTGATTGTCCAAGCCCGATGTCCCTTGTGTAGAATTAGGGTGGACTAACGGCTGGCAACATCCACCCAGGGAGCAGTCGAGTGGCTTTGGCTCAACCCGATCTCACGGGCGCCCCAGAAAATTCCATAGAGGTAAGCGGCCTTCAGAAAGGCTTTGGCGACCTGCCCGTGCTGTGGGATCTTGACCTGGAACTGGGCTGGGGGGAGTTTCTGGCCCTGTTCGGGGCCAATGGTTCGGGCAAGACCACCCTGCTGCGAGTGCTGGCGGGGCAGGCAAGACCCGACAGCGGGTCCATCCGGATTGCCGGCCATGATACGCGCCGACGGCCAGCGTCGGCCCGCCGGCAGGTGGGGGTAGTAGCCCACAGCGGTTTCCTGTACGACGACCTTACCTGCCGGGAAAACCTGGCGTTCTACGGCCGCCTTTATTCTGTGGGGAACCTGAAGGACCGGATAGAAGAGGTCCTGGCGCAGGTTGGCTTGTCCCAGCGGGCGGACCGCAGGGTCCGCAGCCTGTCCCACGGGATGCAGAAGCGACTGGCGATTGCCCGGGCCATCCTGCACCAGCCCTCGCTGCTCCTGCTGGACGAACCCGAGTCGGGGCTGGACCGGGACTCGGTAGCCGCCCTGGCCGACCTCTTGCGGGAGTGGACGGCCTCGGGGCGGTCGGTGGTGATGACTACCCACAACGTGGACCTGGGGCTGGCCTGGAGCAGCAAGGTGGCGCTAATGTCCAACGGAAGGCTGGACTTTGACGGGGCGGGGGACTACCTGGGGGTGGGAGGTTAAGGGCAGGGCAGGCAGATGGACGCTAGATCCTGGCCCGATGCCAGAATCGATCGTTAGCCAGATCGACTTTAGTTGCGGGACGGATCTGGGTTGAGTAAACAGTGGGAAGCGCGATCAGGCAACCGTCAGGTTCCAGAAACTCCACAGTGAATGCTTCTCCTCCACCGCATGCATCTACTATGGTCCCAACATCGCCGGGCAGCAGTCCCTCTTCATAGTTCCCGCTCTTGCGCAAGAGACTGTCTTCCGGAACATGGCCGGCTTCAGCCAACGGTATTGGAACAGTCAGGGCGACCAGGTCACGCTCGTTGAACACTGTCATTATCTAGTCCCTGGCTCGGTAGGCTGAAATCAGTCTGGGATGGTCGAACCCATGATCTATTTGCCATACGGATCTTATACGGGGATCACGGCCATCAGGGCTCTCTATGTCGCCGATTATAACATACTGAATTCCATATACAGTTTCTATCATTTCGGTAACTTCCTCCCGCATAGCGAGCCCGATCAGAGCATTTGCCATCACTTCCCAGTCGTCTGGGGAGAATCCAAAGCCGGTGAAATATCTGGCTTTAGGCCTTCCTCTTTCGTTAGCTGGCGACAGCAAATACCCGGTAATTTTCTCCTGCGCCACCACCGCCCTGTCTGCATTCGGCAGCCTCAACCCTTGACGCCTCCTCTCCTTAAACGGCACACCATTATGGCATACCCTGCCGTAGCGCGTCTGATACAATGCCGCCTTGCACAATACCTCTGCAACAGCCTCACAGAGTTGACCGATGCGCTTGCTTAGGCCGATGGCCGCCCTGGTTTGGAAGGACCTGCTGCTGGAACTGCGCTCCCGGGACATCGTAGTCTCGGCCCTGGTGTTCGGGTTCCTCGTGGTGGTGGTCTTTAACTTTGCGCTGAAGGTAAGCCCGGAACGGGTGTCGGAGCTGGCGCCCGGCATCCTGTGGGTGGCATTCGCTTTTGCCGGAACCCTGGCAATGAGCCGGGCCTTTGTGCGGGAACGGGAGCAGGGAGGACTGGAAGGCCTGCTGCTGGCGCCGGTCAGCCGCGACGCCATTTTCCTGGGCAAAGTTCTGGTCAGCTTCCTGTTTATGCTGGTAATCGAGGCGGCCCTGCTGCCCGTGTTTGCCGTGCTGCTCAACTTTACGTCCTTCACGCTGACGCTGGCGGGGACCATCCTGCTGGCCACCCTGGGCTTTGCGACGGTGGGGACGCTGTTCTCGGCCATAGCGGTGCAGACCCGCTCCAGGGAGGTAATGCTGCCGGTGCTCTTCTTCCCCGTAATATTGCCGGTACTCATCGGGGCGGTGGAAGTTTCGGGAGCGGCCGTGGGCAGCGGGCCGGAATCGGGCGTGGTCACCCGGTGGCTGCCCCTGCTGGCCGTATTCGATGCCGTTTTTCTGGTAATATGTCCCTGGATTTTTTCGATTATCGTTGAGGAGTGAACCGTTTTGGCCTCTGCCCCTGGGGCGACTGAAGTCCCTTCCTCCCAGAAGCCTGGATTCGCGTTTCCGGGACTGTCCGGAATATTGCTGGTCGCCACAGCGGCCCTGATGCTGGTGAATCTATACCTGATTTTCCTTGTGGCTCCCACCGACGCCGTGCTGGGAGAAGTGCAGAGGATCTTCTACTTCCACGTCCCCATAGCCATAGTTTCCTTTGTTGCCTTCTTTGTGGTGTTCGTGGCCAGCATCGGCTACCTGGTTACGCGCAAGAGCAGGTGGGACAGCGTGGCCCACGCCGCCGCAGAAGTGGGGGTGGTGTTTGTAAGCCTGGCGCTGCTGACGGGAATTGTATGGGCGAGGCCGGTCTGGGGAGTGTGGTGGACCTGGGAGCCTCGGTTGACCACCACCCTGATACTGTGGCTGATTTACGTGGCTTACCTGATGCTACGCTCTTACGTGCCAAACAAGTCCCAGGGGGCCCTGTATGCGGC
>JAPPJA010000219.1 GCA_028874675.1 Chloroflexota bacterium | reverse complement strand
GAGGCCACCCTGCTGGTGGGGGTTCTCTCCGTACCGAAGCGTAGTAATTTGATCAAAGGTCAGGTTCAGCTTTTCCGGTAGATGGGAATCCTCCCTTTGCTCCGTCAGGTATCCGGCAACGGTGGCGTCATATTCGGCAACATGCCGGAAAGCCTTGGCCGCCAGGCTCCGGCGTTCCAGGTTGGACAGGCCTTCCCCGGAAAGGCGTTCCGCTACCCATCCATAGTCCTCCGGGTCCACTATCACAGCTACCGATGGGAAGTTCTTGGCAGCGGCCCTCAGCATGGTTGGGCCGCCAATGTCGATGTTTTCTAACGCATCGTCCAGCGTTACATCAGGATCGCTTATGGTAGCTGCGAATGGATAGAGATTGCCCACTATCAGGTCTATGGCGCCAATTCCGTGGGTTTCCAGCTCTTCCATGTGAGCCGGGAGGTCCCGCCTGGCAAGGATTCCGCCATGCACCACGGGGTGAAGGGTCTTGACGCGGCCATCCAGGATTTCCGGGGAGCCGGTTACTTCGGAAACCTGCCGCACCGGCAGCCCCCCCTCTTCGGCCAGGGTCCGGTGGGTGCCACCCGTGCTGACCAGTTCAAACCCGGCGTCCACCAATTGCTGCCCAAATGCGACTATCCCGGTCTTGTCGAATACGCTGAGTAATGCTCTCAAAGGATTTGCCCTCGCTTAACTCCTGTAATTTTCGCGACCTGCCAGCTCCAGAATCGGGGGCCGGCCAGTCCATTAGCTTGCCAGAATCACCTGCTGGTCGCCGGTTCGATGGACTATTTCACCAACCACAACGGCGTCCGGAGCGGCTTCCCTGATTTTTCCCACATGGTCCCCCTGGCATACGGCGACCATGCCCAGCCCCATGTTAAAGACACGGAACATTTCCTCGTCGGAAATTTGACCTTCTCTTTGAATCACGGAAAAGATCGGAAGTACATTCCACGACCCAACTCTGAAAACCGCCGCAACATTGTCCGGAAGGATTCCCGGAACCTTTCCGGGCAGGCCTCCTCCGGTTATGTGGGCCAGTCCCCTCAAGTACGGCATGGCCGACTGCAATTGGGGAAAATAGCAACGGTGGCGGGTCAACAATTCCTCCCCCAGCCGGTGGTTTAGGTCGTCAAACTGCCGGTACAACACGGATGGATCGGAATCGGAATCAAACACGCGGCGAACCAGGGAGAAACCGTTGGTGTGCAGTCCGCTGGAAGGTATGCCCACCACTGCGTCGCCCGGGGTTATCGCCTGGCTGTCCAGCAACCCCTCCTTTTCCGCCACTCCCACCACGAAGCCTGCCAGGTCGAAGTCATCATTGGAGTAAAGACCGGGCATCTGGGCCGTCTCTCCGCCTATCAGGGCGCAGCCTGCTTCCCGGCAGCCCCAGGTAATGCCCCGCAGCAGAGTTTCCATTCTGTGCTGGTCCAGTTCGCTGAAGGATACATAGTCAAGGAAGAAAAGGGGTTTCGCTCCCTTGGTCAGGATGTCGTTAACGTTGAGGGTCACCAGGTCCTGTCCAATGGATTCATAGTGTCCTAACTGGGCGGCTATCTTCAGCTTGGTCCCGACCCCGTCGGCGCTGGCTACCAGTACCGGCGACCTGTAGCCGGAAAGCTCAAAGAGGCCCGCAAAGCCTCCGCCGGATGCCAGGACTTCGGGACCATGAGTCATGGAGGCAAAGGCCTTTATCCGGTCTTTGAGGTCTTCCATGGCATCCAGTTGCACCCCGGATGCGTGGTAGCTTTCACCGGTCAATGGTCACTTCTCCGTAATGGCGAGGCGATGTAGGCAAGGCGGAACGATTGGCGAAGGTGTCATGGCGGCGAATCGGTGGTCTGTGAGAGGTCAGTTGTCGGATTCCAGCACCAGCTTGCCCAGCTGCAACTGCACGGGTACCGGGTAGTTGCCGGTGAAGCATGCGTCGCAGAAGCCGTCCTGCTCGCCGTTGGAGACCTTGAGCAAGCCCTCTATGCTGAGGTATCCGAGGGAGTCGGCGCCAGCCATTTCGCGGATTTCCTCCACGGTCTTATTGGCCGCAATCAGTTCATCCTGGTCGGCCATGTCGACACCCATATAGCAGGGGAACTTGATGGGCGGGGCGCAAACGCGAATGTGAATCTCCTTGGCGCCGGCTCTCTTGAGCACCTTGATGACATGGGGTGTGGTGGTCCCTCGTACAATGCTGTCATCCACCACCACCAGGCGTTGACCGCGAATTACTTCCGGCAGCGGATTGAATTTCTGACGCACGCCCAGGTCTCTGAGCCGTTGTTCCGGTTCGATGAAGGTGCGGCCGACGTAGCGGTTCTTGATCAGGCCATCGCTGTAAGGTATCCCGGATTCCCTGGCGTAGCCAACTGCCGCAGCGGTGGAGGAGTCGGGAATGCCAATAACGAGGTCGGCATCCACGGGATGCTCTTTGGCCAGTTGCGCGCCCATTCTCTGCCTGGCCGTGTAAACCAGGGTGCCGTCCAGCACGCTGTCGGGCCGGGCGAAATAAATGTGCTCGAATATGCACATTGCCCTGCCGCGTTCCGGCTCCTGGCGTACCGCGGACCTCATGCCCTGCCGGTCGATGACAATAACCTCTCCCGGCTGCACATCACGCAGAAACTCGGCCCCCAGGTGGTCCAGGGCGCAGGTTTCGGAGGCGACAATCCAACCCTCGCCCAGCCGTCCCAGGCACAGGGGACGAATTCCCAGAGGGTCCCGGGCGGCGATTACCGTGTCCTCAGTCATCGCTACGAGGGAGAAAGCGCCGTCCAGGGTCCTCATGCAGTGAAACACCCGGTCCTCCCAGCAATTGCCGGGCGCATTGACCATCAGGTAAGCGATTACTTCGGAGTCGGTTGTGGTCTTGAAGGCGCAGTCCCACTGCTTCTGCAGCTGACTCTTCAACTGTGAGGCGTTGATTATGTTTCCGTTGTGGGCGAGGGCCAGTTTTCCGGCCATGCCGTGGACGACCAGGGGCTGGGCGTTGCAAAGCTGGCTGGTGCCGGTGGTGGAATAGCGGGTGTGCCCAATCGCGAATTCGCCGGACAGTGGGAGAAAATCTCGTTCCCTGAAAATCTGGGTAACGAGACCCATGTCGGTGTGTACGTTCAGCGTATGGCCGTCGGAGGCGGCGATCCCCGCACTTTCCTGGCCACGGTGCTGGAGAGCGAATAGGCCGAAAAAGGCAACCCTGCTGGCCTCTGCGTTAGGTATGTATGCGGCAACCACCCCACACTCTTCGCGAGGGTGGTCGAAGGGGAACTGGGGCTTGTGGTACGCTCCCTCTATATCCACGGGCCTATTTTACGTTCCCTCTACGGTTTCGGTCAACGAAAATGGAGTGACTGGAATGGCGGCGTCTCGTATTTGGGCCAGGTATTCCCCCGTAGCCCGTGTCCGGGCCGCATCGCGCTTTAGAGCCGGTCCAGCCAGGAAATGACACACTTTTCCGGTCTTTTCTCCTGAGGGGTCATGCTCGTCCGGTGAGCAGGTTGGCTTATCGCTTGGGGATGATGGTGACTTTTCTGTCCTCTCCGAACCCCACGCTTTCGGTGCTGATGTCTTCGCGGTCTGCCAGGGAAATGTGGACAATTCTTCGGTCCGCCGCCGACATAGGTTCAAGGGTAATGCTTCGCCCCGTTTGCAGGACCCTTTCCGCGACCTTGTTGGCCATATCCCGCAGGGATGCCTCCCGGCGCTGACGATAGCTCTCCACGTCCAGCACCACGCGGACGCTTTCGCCGAACTCCCGGCGGACAATCAGATTTACTATGAACTGAAGCGACTGCAGTGTCTGGCCGCGTCGGCCAATCAATAGGCCCGAGTCTTCCCCGCTAATGTCAATTACCGGTCCGCCGACTTCAGGGTCGTCAGCCGTGCGTATGGTGCAGACCACGTTCACGCCAGAAGTGGACAGAATGTTGTTCAAGGCGACAATCGCCAGCCCCGCCACGGTACCCTCCCCTGCGCTGGAAACCGGTGGGGTTGCCGGCGAGGTTTCTGCGGTTCCCGTATCGTCGGCTTCCACGGTTGTGGAGTCTGCCGAGGGGGTGGAAGGGGCCGCAGTTGACCTTACTGCGCCCAGCCTGGTAACGCGCACCCTGGCTACTTCTGCGCCGATGCCAAGGAAACCGGCCTTCCCCCTACTTAGTATTTCTACCTCTACCTCGTTGCGGTCTACGCCTAGTTCCTTCAGCGCCAGTTCTTCTGCTTCTTCTACGGTTCTGGCGGTTCGTTCTACGGAGTCCATCGTCTTCTATCTCCTCGGTCGCCGAGTTTGAGTCGGCGGACTGGGCCGGCCTGCTTGGCGCCGGAGCCGACCTGGGAATCAGTGGGAACAACGGCCCCCAACCGGTTATAAAGTACTGGATGCCTACGCCAATTATATTGGAAACAATCCAGTAAAGCGGAAGACCGCTGGGCCACTGAAGTGAGAAAAATCCCAGGAATATGGGAATCATCCAGAGCATCATGGTCTGACTGGATTGCTGTCGGGGATCCGGCGAGGGGGTCATGGTCATTTTCTGCTGCACCCAGGTGGACGCGGCCACCAATATGGGCAGCACTACGGGAGAAGGGTCCGGTTCTCCCAGTTTCAGCCAAAGGAAAGTGTCGCTCAGGGGAGCGGCGGAATGTATCGGGACGAAGGTTATCCAGGGGTAGAGCTTCTGCGATAACCCCACCAGGTCTTCCGGCTTCGTGAACAGGGTCTGAATCAAGACCCGGAACAGCCCGATGAGTATCGGCAACTGCACAACCAGGGGACCCAGGCAGCCGATGGGGCTGACTCCCGACTCCCGGTACAGCCGCATCGTTTCCTGAGAAACCCGGGCTCGGTCGCCGCTGTAACGTTCCTGAATTTCCCGCATGCGGGGCTGCAGTTCGCTCATTCGCCGCATCTGGCGAATTTGCTTCAGGGTCAACGGGAGGGTAACCAGCCTCACCAAAATTGTGAAAGCTATGATTGCCAGCCCAATGTTGTTGAAACACAGCACATACAACACCATCAAGGTGTTGAGCATGGGGCGGATGATTATTTCGTTCCAAAGGAGAAAGAAGAATTCCAAAAGGACTCCTAGACGTCCATGACCAGTGGAGAACCGATTCCAGGCCTAATGCCCATCTAATTGCATTGCCTGTGAATGGCGCTGTCAAAACACCAGATTGACTCTTTATCTTGGCCCTCGGTTACCGCCACCCGGCGAACAATTCCGTTGTCCCCGCCGGCGAAAACCGAGTAACGCTGAATTACCGAAAGCGCCGGAGCATCCGTGCCCAAAGGCGCATTTGCCGGCGCCCCCGCGATGAGCGGCGCCTTTATGCCACCTTCCTCCAAATTGGGCAGGTTGCTAATGACTTCTCCGTCCACCAGATTGGAGGGACTGGTGCTCAGCAGCCGCATCTTCCCGTCCACCGATGCTACGACCAGCCCCAGGGGCACCAGGGCAGGGGTGGAAACAATGGGACTCTCCATGTTGTGACGCCAGATGGCTTCCTTGTTTTCTCCCGAACCCGGATTATCCGGTTCCAGGGCATAGACAAACCCGTCCATTGCTGGCGCGAATATGGTCTCGCCGTCAGTTACGGGGCCTGCCCAGAACCAGTTCCCGCTCTCAAAGGCCCATTCCAGTTCACCGTCGTCGGCGTCCAGGGCGTAAAGTTTCTTGTCGAAGGAACCGATGAACAGATTTCCCCTGAAGAGCAGCGGGTTACCAACGACGGCCCCGCCTGTCTCGTATCGCCAGAGCTCCCTGCCATTTCTCAAATCAACTGCATAAACTGAATGGTCGTGGGAGCCAAAATAGGCGATACCGTTCTGAATGGCCGGAGTGGACCACAGTTTCCCCCCGGTGCGGAAGGGCGACCAGGGAAGCTCGGTACCGGAGGCGGCGTCAAATGCATAGAGGTTGCCGTCCTCGGACACGACAACCAGCATGGTGGAAGGTCCCGTCTCACTGTTGACAATCTCGGTCAGGACCGGAGCCCCAATGATGGGCTGGGGGTCCATTGAAGGGTCGTCTCGGACCGCCCGCTTCCAGCCTGCTCCCTCATCGCCAGTTTCCAGGGAAAGGGCGTAGAGGTTTCCATCGACCGCGCCTACGTAAACCAGGCCCAGTTCCTGGCTGATGGCGGGTGGGCCGAAAACCCCCTCCAGTCCAGCGCCACTTCCCAAGGGCGGATAGGTCCATAGTACGCGGGGAGAGCCGGACCCGAAATCCTCCATAGCCCGGATTTTGACCCGTCTCTTGTCATCATCCAGGTCCTGGCCGGTTTCCGTTTCCAGGTCGTCCAGGTCACCATCCATTTGGGAAGCAACGAAAACTCTGGTTGGATCACCGGGCGCATCGGAGAATGCCACTGAGACAGGAGCCCACCCGACGTTGTCGCCGCCCAGGTTTGGGGTGCAGGCCAGACCGCCGATTCCGAGAACCACCGCCAACCAGCCCGCCGCCACAAAGCCATTGTGGGGCGTTCGATTCCTGGTGGATGGATGTGCGGTTGTGCTGAACGAAAATCGGGAAAACAAGGCTGACGGGAGAAACGGGAAAACAGAAAAAAAGGACATTATTTAAGGTACGGGGTCGTACCCTTTACCTCCCCCTGGCCGACAATTGATGATGCGCTTGAGACCCAGGAAACTGCCCCGAAAAACTCCATGCTGGATGATTGCCTGAGCGGCATAGTTGGAGCAGGTTGGGGTATAACGGCAAACCGAGGGAAGGTAGGGAGAGACAGCAGCTTGATAGAAACGTATCAGTCCCAGGGCAAGAATTCTCATCGGCTGGCTACTACGTTGAGGAAGGGTCGGGCTGGACTAACTTGATGCGCCGCAACAGTTGATTAGTGGCTTGCTTCAACTGTCTGAACTCAGCTTCGGCGGCGCCGCGGCGAGCAATGAAAACGGCGTCCCATCCTCCCTTTACTTCGTTCTCTCGGATTGCTTCGCGCAATCTACGCTTGATCAGGTTCCTGGTTACTGCATTGCCTATTCGCTTGCTGACTACGAACCCAAAACGGCTGTCTTCCTGTCCGTTGGGAAGGGCCCTGACTACCAGCAATCTGTTGACTGCGCTGATGCCCTCCTGGTGAATTTGGGCGAATCGTTTACGTTCAGTCAGGCTGAAGCGGCGTTGCATTGGCCGGCGACGCCTATACCGTCAGGCGATGCCGACCCTTGAATCTTCTGCGACGGAGTACTGCGCGCCCGTCGGAAGTCCGGGAACGGGCCCTGAAGCCGTGCACTCTGGCGCGGCGTCGCTTTTTCGGTTGGTAAGTTCTCTTAGGCATATATTGGACACACTCCAGGCCATAGATTATAGGATTGCCCGTCCATTTGCGTCAAGGCAGATTCAATTACAGTAGCAGTTCAGGGTTGATATTCACGGAGGACCGGAAAAGGTTAATCCGGAGCCGGCCGGAATCCAGGAAGGCTGACTTCGCGCATGGGTCAAGCACAGCAAGGATCCCTGGATACCAGCTTTCGCCAGTCTGACGGGGCTGGCCGGTCGTGAAACCCCATCAACTCTGAACTGTCAACTCCGTTTGCTTCTCTTGGCTAATGTTTTCTAACAGATGGTATAATGTCTTCCCGCTAGCCCGTAATGGCCAGCTATAACCCGCACGCCGAAGTGGCGGAATGGTAGACGCGCCGGTCTCAAAAACCGGTGGGGGCAACCCCGTGTCGGTTCGAATCCGACCTTCGGCACCACTGATTTTCAGCCTGGATTCCAGGTCCAATTGCAATGAAGAACCGCCCGAAATGGGCGGTTTCTCTTCTTCAGGCCACTTGTCTTCAGGCCACTTGGAACTGCGGCAGGGATGCCCTGGAGGCTCCACCCGGTTCCATGACGGCCTTTCCCGAGAACAGGACGAGTTCGCACTGGCGCCCGGGAATTGTTGCGCCGGCATTACTGGCATAACTGAGGTAGCCCAGGTTCCCGGAAATAGAATCACTTGTGATGGGGACCGTTGTAATAGAGCCAGCCAGGAAGCTTTCGGTCCAACCCCTACTGCAGGCAAACTAACCCGAGCCACAGAGGTCTGGTCTCATCCATCGATCAAGGTGGAGACAAAAAAGGGGGCAAAGGTCCATTTGCCCCCCCGGTACAAACTCTTCCCGCACTTATGCGCTTATCAAGTCCTTGGCGATAGCGTCGGAGACCAGGTCACCCTGGGATTTCAGGTGGTCCATGATGGCGTCGGCTGCGGCGCCAACCATTTCCGGGTCCAGGTTTGCCGCGGCTTCAGAGTACCCGGCCTCTTCCAGGTAATTGCCGGTTTGCTCCCGGAACTGACCCAGCGCCCACTCCAGCTGCGCGTCCATCTCTCTCATGCCTTCCGGAAAGTCAACGTGGGAGCCTCCCGCGCCCAGCTTGTCGTAGCCGCCCTTGTGCCAGTGACCGCGGGAGCCGTGAGGATCGAACCGGATAATCTCCACACCCTTGACGTCCACGCCAAAGGTGGGCCCGCCGAACTTGCCCTTAAGGCACCGCAGGGGCCAAAGGTACATAGTTACGTCGCCCTGTTTGGTGAGCGGTCGGACCATGACACGCCCCAGGTAAGACTCGCCGTCAATCATCGTTGCCATATGTAATCCTCCATATTCCGCCTCAAGCGGATACATCTCGACGTATATTATCACAAACACCGATGGGGCCCAATGGAGGAACGCCGTCAGTAACAGTTCAGAGGTGAGGGAATTGCCTGCCCATAAACCCGTCATACCCCCGAATTCGTAGGGGCGCAAGGCCTTGCGCCCCTACCCAACCCACGACTTGCACAGGTTCCAGGTTCCCGCCTGCGCGGG
>JAPPJA010000081.1 GCA_028874675.1 Chloroflexota bacterium | reverse complement strand
AGGGTGGACTAATGGTCGTGGCGATTACTGGCCTAATGCCCGTGGCGATTAACACAGCTGGCGCTGGTCCATAAACTGCGCGCCTTCCTGTGCTACCTCCTCAGAGGGGAATGCAGTTGCGCGTGCTCTCCAAATGTTTTGCTGCTGGCGGGCACGAAAATCTGCGTATAGCATTGACCGAAAGGCCAATAGGAAGGTCGCCTTGGGATCGTCCCAGTCAGGTTCTCTGATTTCAACATCCTTGAATATGTCGTCATGGGTACGGCATGAGTACTGACCTGTTGAAGCAGTCCCGATATGGAGTGGCTCGAACTTTTCACGGTGTGGATTCGTGGCTGTACCGACATTTCTTGGCATCACTGTAAGTACTTTGCGGTCGCTATCCGCTATACGTTCAAGAACGCTCTCTTGAATCGAATGAGCATCGATAGTTGGATTCTGACATTGTTCAGGTGTTTTTACCCAACAGTGAACCGGAGCAGACGTCTCCAGTATGTGACGATCTATATTCAACCTTTGTCGTCTCTCTCGATTGGTCATTTTATTCCTTGGGTAAAGCTGTAACTGTGTAGGTTCGAGTCTTCCCGTTGGTCGGTTAGTTGTTTTGCTCTTGGTAATACCTGGCCACCGCGCCCCGGTCCGCCGCCTGGCGCTCGGTGTATCTGGCCGGCATCTTGGAGCTCTTCCACCGGCCGGCGGTCATCAGGGCCGGCAGCTCCACCCCGCTCTTCACCAGGTCCTGGGCCATGCCCACCCGGCCGCTGTGGCCGGCGTAACCGTCGCCCAGGCCCGCGGCTTTAGCTGCCGCCTGCATCCTCCTGCCGATCTGCCTGGCCGACAGCCCGAACACCGGCGTATTCGGGTCGACCAGCTGCTCCGCGGGCCGGATGGCCCTGAGGGCCGCGGACGCCTCCCTGCCGATGTAGAGGACCACTCCCTCGCTCTCCTGGTCGGTCTTGGACCGGCGCAGCTGCAGCAGGCCGGCGCCGTTGTCCCGCAGCTCCACGTCGCCCCAGGTGAGTGCCGCGGCCTCCGACCGCCGGAGCAGCCCGTCCCTGAGCACCGACAGCAGGGCCACGTCCACCCTCCCCCGCCAGGAGACCCGCTGGGCCGACTCCTGGCGCCCGGCCTCGCGCCCCAGGGAGCGGCGTCCGCTGGCGGTGGCCTTCACCGCGGCCAGGGCCTCGGCGGTCAGGGGCTTTGCCTGCCTCTGGGCCCTGCCGTGGGCCCGCGAGATCCCCTGCATGAGCCTCCTGACCCCCTCGTTGTCGGTGGGGTCTTCGTGGCCGGTGGCCTTGTGAATTGCCACCAGAGCTGCCTTGTGGACCCGCACGGTGGCCACCGACAGCTGGCGCTCCTCGGCCAGTTGGGAGAGGTAGGCGGCGATCAGTGCCGGCGATGCCGGCAGGCCCAGTACGGCCCGGGCCGAGGTCCAGTCCTCATAGGTGGTCCAGACGGAGCGGTACATGGTCCGGGTGTTGGGGGAGACGCTGTGGTCCAGGAAGTCCTGGATCCTCCTGAAGTCCTCCCTGGTCAGGCCCTGAGCGGCGCGCGTGGCCGCCGGAGAAACGCTGAGCATGTTCATGCCGGGGCCCCTTGTCATCGATAGCGTCATTCGTTGAAGTAGTCCTCGTCCCACTGAACCACCCGGGGCGACCTGCCGAGGGCGTTGACCCTGACGTACTCGTCGCGGTAGATCAGGTCGACGTGCAGCGCCAGGGTTACGAGTTCGTCAGTGGTGCGGGTGGTGGCGCCGGTGTCGGCCAGTTCTTGGAGTACCTGATGGGCTTGGGACAGGATGTTTTGCCAGGTCTCGGTGGGCATGTCTCACCTCATTTTCCGGAATAGCAACGTGTCCTATAAGGTCAATCATCGGACATTTCTGTTTTGACCTCTAACACCATCCTTCCTGCCCCCAGTTCGCCGAGTGTTCCGGCCCCGGTGGACCGCCAGCGCCTGCAGGAGGCCATGGCCAGCGCCAGGTCCGCCTCCACCCGGCGGTGCTACGGCAGCCAGTGGAACCTCTGGCGCCGGTGGGCCCAGGCCAGGGGCCACCAAGTCATGCCGGCCGAGCCCCTGGCAGTGGCGGACTACCTGCTGGACCGGGCCGAGTGCGGCGCCTCCATCGCCACGGTCAAGTTGGCGCGCTCCGCCCTGGCCGCCGTTCACAAGGATGCGGGACACCCAGACCCCACGGACAACGAGGGGGTCCGCCGGGTCTTGGCCGGGCTGTCGCGCACCATTTCCCGCCCGCAGCAGCAGGCGGCGGCCCTCACCAGGGAGGTACAGGTGGCCATCCAGGCCACCGCCGGCTTCCCCAGGATGCTGCCCGGCGGCCAGTTGGAATCTGCGGCCAGGGCCAGGCGCCGGGCATTGGTGGACATTGCCTTGGTTGCGGTGATGCGGGATGCTCTGTTGCGGCGCTCTGAGGCGGCGGCCCTCACCTGGGGCGACCTGGAACCGGCTGCCGATGGGAGCGGCCGTCTGATGGTACGCAATTCCAAGACTGACCAGAGCGGTGAGGGTTCCGTGCTTTACCTGAGCCCGGCAACAATGGATGCGGTGTCGCATATCAAGCCTGCAACTTCTGGCCCTGAGGTTAGTGTCTTCGGACTTTCCCCTCGGCAGATCAACCGGCGCATTGCCGCCGCTGCCAGGGCGGCTGGGGTCCAGGGAGACTTCGCCGGGCATTCGCCCCGGGTGGGCATGGCAATTGACCTGGCCGCCTCGGGCTGCGAATTGCCGGCGCTGATGACGGCGGGCAGGTGGGAGTCTCCCACGATGCCGGCAAGATACACTCGCGCAGAAGCCGCGGGGCGGGGCGCCGTGGCCAGATACTACGGTCGGCAGGGAGCCGGATGAAAAGACCACGGAATAAACCGCTGGAGGGAAGGGATGCCACCCCGAAGCCGGAACTGGGCGGAAGGTTGTTGGCGGCTAGATTAGGTCGAATCTCATAGACACAGGTCAAACCATAGCTCCTGGCCGTTGTAAGGGAAAGCACTCCTGAGCGGCAACTCGTTAGCGACACGCTGGCTGCAATTGGCATGGTGAACCCAGTTGGTCTCCTCAAGAGCTCGGGTCCCCATGTAGGGGCCATTGACCATCGTAACCTGTTGTTTGGGAGGGAAAGCCCGTGACTATCGCAACCAGGGACGAAATCTACTGCCTGAGGTGTCGAGCAAGGACAGCGACATCTGGAAGTCAGCAGGTGGTCTTCAAGAATGGTAGGTCCGCCATGTCCGGCCAGTGCGCAACCTGCGGGGCCAGGAAGTTTCGAATAGGCGTGACCGAACAAGAACCGGAACGAAGGGGACGGCTTTCCCAATTTATTTCCAGGCTCCCGGGCAGGAGGGGATAGTTCCTGTCCCCTGCCTACTGCTGAGAACCGTCCAAAGGAGTCTGGCAGGGCATACTGCCAGACCGGATTTGTTTATTCACCAATAGCCGAGAAGCGACCGGCCGCCGAGCGGTTAGTGGTCTCTGCGGCGCGCCGGCCGGTGCAACGTTGTCGGATTCCGGGCAATATCGTCATTTCTTGCCACCGGGGAGAAGTCGGGGCAGGTCTTCCCTTTGGGATAGCCGACCCATTTCCCGGGGGCGTCATTACTCTTGTCGCTAAAATAGAGCAGGAAAAATATTCTATAGGCCCCCCAAGAAAGTATAGCCAAGTTAGCTAAATTACAAACTAGTTGTAACTTAGCTAATAATAGTATAGAATCTTTCCATGGACCCCATACGCAACCCCTATGCCCCCGGTGCAGGAACCCCGCCGCCTGAGTTGGCCGGCCGCGATGAGTTACGGGATGCGGCTTATATCGCCCTTGAGCGTACCAGGATAGGCCGTCCCAGCAAGAGCCTTCTCATGGTCGGTTTGCGCGGCGTCGGCAAGACGGTCCTGCTGAACCGCATCAGGGAAGACGCGGAGCAGAGGGGTATCCAGGCCCTGCGCATCGAGGCGCCCGAAGGCCGTTCCCTTCCCTCAATCCTGGCCCCGGAACTTCGCATCGCACTGATCAAACTCTCCAACCGGGAGTCGGCGAGGGCCCTGGCCCAACGTGCGCTGAAGGGTCTGGCGGGGTTCGTGGGCGCCCTCAAGCTGAAATACCAGGACATTGAACTGAGCCTGGACTTGGACTCCGAACCGGGCCTGGCGGACAACGGCGACCTGGAGATAGATCTCCAGGACCTGCTGGCCGTTGTGGGAGAGGCCGCAAGGGCCGATGGGACCTGCGTGGCCATCTTCGTTGACGAGCTGCAATACGTGGCGGAAGAGGAGCTGGCTGCCCTCATTACCGCATTGCACCGCGTGTCACAGCGCCAGTTGCCGGTGATAATGTTGGGGGCCGGTTTGCCGCAAATACGGGGCCAGATGGGTCGGGCCAAGTCCTACGCCGAGAGACTGTTTGAGTTTCCCGAGATAGGCCCTCTTTCCCGTGAGGATGCCAGGTTGGCCATAGCCAAACCTGCGGCAGATGAGGGGGTGGAAATCGAGAGAGGAGCGCTCGATCAGTTGATTGAGGAAACCCATTGCTATCCCTACTTCCTGCAAGAGTGGGGCAAGCACGTCTGGGATGTGGCAGAACGTTCTCCGATCAATCTGTCAGACGTTGACCTTGCATCCCAACGGGCCCTGGCAACCCTGGATGGGAGCTTCTCCCTCGTCAGATTTGATCGCCTCACTCCTACGGAAAAGCGGTACGTCCGGGCAATGGCGAGCCTGGGCCCTGGTCCCCATCGCTCAGGCGATATTGCCAATGCGCTGGGGCGCCGAGTGAGTTCGCTGGCGCCAACCCGGAATCAACTTATTTCCAAGGGGATGATCTGGAGTCCAAGTCACGGGGATACTGCCTTCACGGTACCCATGTTTGACGAATTCATGCTGCGGATAATGCCCGGGGATGACTGGCAGTCAAGCTGACGTGCAAAGGACAGACCCCACCTGACATTCGATGAACGGTGTGTTTCGAGGCCCCCTTGCCTATAGAAGTAGAGGAGTGCGGGATGAGTAAACAGCATGGAAAAGTGCTGAATTCCAAGCTGGAGCTTCCTGAGCAGCGGGACAGCTGCTTATGCTGCTCCGAGTTGTCCGGCCAAGGGTAACGGCTTGAACAGCTTCTGCCAGTACAAAGAACCGTATAGCACGGAGCCCGAGGTGGTGGTCATCTACCAAAAGTTGCGGCAGCACTTTGGTGGGTCGCTCTTGGCCTCCTTAAGGCGTCATATAGTGGCAATTATATGACATTTTTTGTCCCAGGCCGAAAGGGCCCCGAAAGGCGGTTTACCGCGGAAATATCACACATCGGACCAATGGACCGGGTCGCCACGACCGTGACATCCGCCGGCCTTGCAGTCCCGACGGCGGCGCCCACACTCGCCCGTCGGTGACTTGCGGGAACTGCGACCCAGCTTTTTCTTCTTCCGATCTGGCAATCGCCTGCACTACTGGCGAAGCGGTGATCATCGATGTGTAGTTCTCAGCTTAATATTTGGCTGAAACCATTAAGCCCCTACTCAGAGACAGCAATCTTCGTTCGGGTTTGGAGTGTGGGTGTCCGGCACGCAACGGGTCTAGCGGGCTTTAGGCACTTTTGGAGGTGCCGCGGGTTCATAGCCATGGTCAGCGTCCGAACAGACTGAATTCCGAAAGTGGAAAGGGGCGGAAATTCTCAGCAGGCGCGACAGCGACAACCCAAAAAGAGAATAAGGCAAGCAGCGGGGCCCTAATGGGCTAGATAGCGGTTAAAGAAATTACCTCTGGCGAAATGGCAGACCATTCTGCGCTGGAGATTCAAAGTACGATCTGGCACTAGGGGAGCTTCATCCGGAAAATGCGACATCTGGACTTTCCCATTGAACTCTGCTGTTTTCAACTCCTTGGAGACTTTCCGTCAAAACCGACTTTTTGGCGACGGAGAAAATCTTGACTTGGGGGGTGATCTATCAGAAAACACGACCCTACAGTTCACCACTGTAAGTTGATTCCCATCTGTCAGATCAAGTCATGACTCCTACACCTTAGTTTAGTATCGCATCCCCGAGCACAGATTGTAGTTGTTTCGGTCATGCAAGAATTGATGATAATCGGTGGTTGGATACACCTTGCCGCTCGGTCCTCTCAATATGGCGTTATTCTGAAAATCTTGAATTAGATTCCGGTCATTTGTGAAAAGGAGTCTGGCACCAGTTACCCTAGCCAATGCAAGGACGTGCGGGTCATCTGACCTACATAGCTTTTGGCGCCGTTGGTCAACAGCAGCTTCCAAATATTCAGTTTGTCCGTCCACGTCACCATCGGTTTTGTAGGCAAAGCCCCTCGCTTCGGCAGTTCGTAGCCATCTCTTAAACGAGGCGGATCCAGGTTGATCATCACCCCCGGCTAGTTCTGCCAGCAGTCTACCCCCCAACACCAACTTGGTGTGTCCTTCCTCCAGCCACTTTAGAAATGCGGTCGCTCTTGGACTTCGCGCAGAACCAAATACCTCGTCCCTGGCGCTGTTGTCAATTATTGCACACATCTTAGTCCGTCAGAACGCCGATAGATCGATTAGTTTCATGCATGAAAAAATCTCCGTACGATGGCGGTGTACCTAGCACATTGCCTAAATTGTCGATGGTTACGGAGTGGATATTTACATCCGAGTCGCTTGGTTCGAAATACAAGATCGACACTTCCTCAGGGTCCAGCTTTGTTGTCCTGTCTCTCACATCCATGCGAATCCGGTCAATAAGATAGTCGCTGTGGGTTTCTACGACCAGTTGATGTCTGTCCGCAGCTATGTCACAGAGAAGGCTTCCCAAGGCAGCTTGCGCACTCGGATGGAGGTGGACCTCAGGTTGTTGCAAAAGGAACGTGTCAGGAGCATCAATCCTAAACAATTCAATAAGAATGGGCAAAATCTGGCTTACCCCGTAACCGACATCTGTCAGGTTCCGGTATGCTCTTTCGCTTCCCAAGCCAAGCACGTCATATTCTCTGACTTTAATCTGAAACGGAGACCCGTCATTCCCTCGCATTGGGTCTACCGTAATGTCACCAAATAACCCTGACTCCTGACCGAACCGTTCCAGCTTCGCCCTCAATGTCTCCCAGTCAGGGCCACCCTTCCGATATAATGTAGCCATGTACGTTGGAACATACTCACCTTCGGAATCTCGGGTAGGCCTGATCAGGTCGTAAGTTCGCACCGGTTTCGACCGAACAGGACCTGCCGCGAAGTAAGGTTCTCGCACCCTCGCCCGGTCTCGGGGTTGAAGACGGTATAGTACGTTCGAACGGAATTGCCTCAGTGCCAAAGCTGTTTGTTGATCTGGCCATTCTCCTTCTCGTTCCCTCGTCGAGCCAAACATCAGTCGGCTTAACAGCGACTGGAAAGGTACCAATTCGGAATCATCACTCAGGAAACGGAAAGTATCCAGGATTTGCGCATATTCTTCATCTCGATTAACGAAGCGGACCTTCATTTCCCCACTAGATAGAGTTTCCGCCTCAAAAGACCTGCCATCAGATGAAATAGCGCGGGCGACAGGGAACGGTGCCGCTGCCCTGCTCTCGAATCTTGATCGAAACGTGATAAGTCCTGAGTTTGCCCCATATCGAGGCTTAGTAGTCACCTCGGCTTCGAAAAAAGACATGGGCTCGTTGCTACTTCTTTCCCTATGCACAACGTCCTCAAAGCTTCCCATGTCGAAGGCGGCTTCTCGGAAGTCAGGAACTTCTTCGCGGATAGAGACATCCAACATGGCCCTGAGCAAAGCCATGAATGATGTTTTTCCAGTGCTATTTGGTCCCACCAACAGCGTCAATGGCGCCAATCTTGCTGTACGCCTAGCGCCGAAGCAACGATAATTTTCGAACGTGATATTCTCCATACTATGAATCTAGCATATCAGAGGGTCCTTCGCAATTTCTTAGCTTAGAGTACCCTGAACAACTAAGGTATTCTGGCATACTGAAGGGATAACAGACCGACCCCAGGGACGAGAAGAGGACCAATCGGCCTACTCTTGCCGATTTGGACTTTCAGGCTAGAAGCTCAAGACCCGGAGAGAAGAGTTTTGGAACGCATAGAACCCTGATTTCCTGGTAGGGGCTGGAGGAGCGCCTCAGACCCCAGGACTTTCGGGGCCAGCGGGGTCCGCGACCCTATCCTCTGCCGGTGTTGCGGCGGGTACACATCGTACATCTGCCCTACAATCTCAGCGACTCAGCCATGGAAGAACTGCTGTACGACGCGAAGTTGGTCTGGCGCTTTGCTGGGTTGAAGTTGTCGGAGCCCGTCTCCGATGACAGCACCATCCTCCACTATCCTCATTTGCCGGGGCGACACGAGTTGAAAAAGACTGTCTGACGAAGTCAGGGGACATCTGAAAGAGCGGGGAGCACGGATCAAGGAAGGAACCATCGAAGATTCCAATATCATCGCGGCGCAGTCGTTCACCAACAGCCGGACTTGGCAGCGGGCTCCGGAGATGCGCCTATAAAAAAGTGGAACCAATATTACTTCGGGATGAAGCTGGACATCGAGGTCGACTGTGAATAACCGGGAACTCTTGGACACTAATCCGCGAAAAAACCACAATTGGGGACAAAGACCAGGGTCATTAGGACCCTCTGAGCGCCGGATGGTAGACCATTTCTGCACCTGAAAGCGAGGTGGGGCAATGGGCTTACAAGGAGGTGATCAGAGTGGAAATTTCTGAAGTGATCCGGCGCTGGCAGGAGGGGGTGTCAATTCCGACTCAGAAATGAGCCAATCACAATAATTATGTTGTTGTCCAGGGAAAATGTCCGGTTAAGTGCTCAGGGAAAATGTCCG
>JAPPJA010000156.1 GCA_028874675.1 Chloroflexota bacterium | reverse complement strand
GGGCATAGAGGCCGACCCTCTCCAGGGGCCGGACCATTTCTCCAAGACCTTGCTCCAGGTCCACCCAGTTGCGCGGCAGGGTAGCCTGGTGAAAGTCGGTAATTCTCTGGGCCGCCAGCCGCAGGGCAGCCTCAAGCTCGGAGGATATGCTGGCTCGGGCTTCCGCCAGCTCGGCTTCGGCAACCTGGAAGCTGTCCAGTTTGGCGCCATCCAGCAGCTTTGCGTAGCGGCGAACGGCATCGTCCCCTTCCCGCCTTACATCGCGAAGCATGGTAACCACCGACTGCTCGGGGGTAATGTCCGGGCCAAAGGCCTGCTGCGTCCGCTGGACTACGGACTCGGGCAGGGAGTCCAGGTCCAGGGGGTCAAAGCGGGCCAAAACACCCTCGGCTTCGGCCAGCCCCTTTGCCACTCTAAGCTTCACCAAGATACTCCTTAATCTGGAGCAGGGTCTGCTCCACGGCTTGCTGCCGATAGGCTTCCACCTTCTGGCGCGGGATTCTCTCGTAAACGGCTTCCAGGCTGTCGGGCATGTCGGAAAGGAACCTGTCCACCATCTCCTGAACGTCGTCGTTGTCGCGGTACATGCGGTTCAGGGCGCGCTTGAGGCGCTGCCAGTCGAATTCCCATGACATGAAACGGGCCACCCACTGCCGCCACTCGGCCAGCACATCCTGACCGATGAAGTCGATAGCTACATCCAGCTCGCCGCCGCAAATGGCCTCCCCCTCCCTGGCGAAGCCATCCAGTTCCAGGTGCGCCTGCCGGTCCATGTCCAACTGCAGGGCCCGGTCCCATATCTGGGCCTCTTCGTCGCTCCCGGCCAGCCGGTTATCGCTGGAAAAATGGGGGCGAAACATGGTAGTTATCCAGGTCTCATCAGCCGCCAGGTGGCTCACGTAGCCCAGTACAAAGGACCGGGTAGCCGGATTCAGGCTGTTGCGGTCGGCCAGTTCCGGATACAACTCAAACATTCGCCGGGTGCCGGTTCCCACCGACTCCAGCGACAGGGGGGCAAAGTGGGTGCGTTCCCGGTCCCACTTCGTCATTGCGCGAATGTCGGGCGTGGTGGAACCAAGGAAGCAACTGCCCAGGTGGTCGTGCACAAAGCCCCAGTCCAATTCCTTGGCAACCTGGCGGGCGATATATATGTGCATTGGAAGATTAGGCACTGCTTTCCTCGGCCTTCACGCTGGCGGATGCCGCTGAGTCATACAGTCTGCTAAAGACCGTCGATTCCTCCCGGAAGAGGTAACTGACCTGGGAAGCGGAAATTTCGATTCCTCCGCAGTCGCGAAGGTGGTCCACCGCTTCCATCAGGCGGTCCTTGCGAATCAGCAGCGTGACGGCATACCAGTCCTGTTCCTCCACATTATAAACCCGCGCGATTGTGGGGCCCCGCAAGCCCGCAACCTCGGGCCTGCTCAGTACGGTTGCGCTGACTTCCTCGGGGGAGGCGCCCCTGACATTGGCCGTCAGGCGGTAATAGGGCTCGGCCCGCATGTGGGACTCGAGCATTTCAACGAATTCCCGGGCCAGTTGCAATGCTTCCCTGGACTGCATCAGGGTGGAGGTGTTTCCGATGAGGCAGGACTGGGAAGTCAAAATGGTGCCGCCATCAAGAGTCTTCAGTCGATTGTCCCTGAGGGTGGTTCCGGTGGCGGTGAGGTCGGCGATCAGGTCGGCGTAACCGGCCACCGGAGCGGCCTCCAGGGCGCCGCTGACGGCCACCAAAGTGAAGTAATTGATGCCTCGCCGGAAGAGATACTCCCTCAACAGCCTGGGATACTTGGTGGCTATCCGGAGCTGCCTTCCCTGCTGCCGGAAATCCAGGGCCAGGTCAGCCAGGTCGTCAATGGATGAAACATCCAGCCACGCATCGGGCACGGCCAGGACAAAATCGCACCGGCCGTAGCCCAGGTCATCTATCAGGCTGACCACCCTCCGGTCGTCGGTGCGGTATTCGAGATAGCGGTCCAGGCCGGTAATGCCAAGTTCGGCGCTGCCTTCCTCCACCTTGGTGGTGACATCGGCGCTGCGCTGGAAGAGCACTTCGGCCCCGGGAAGGGCGGGAATCGTGGCAGTGTAACGCCGGGCGCTGGGGCGGCTGACCGAGATACCGCAGCCCGCCAGATAATTCAACGTGGGCTCGTACAATTCCCCGTCGCTGGGAATGACGAGACGCAGGGCAGCTTCCCGCCCGTTGGCGGAGAGCCCGTTGCCGGCATTTGCGCCCTTATTCAACATCGTAGGCTGCCTGCTCTCCCGACGAATCAACGTAAATGACCTGGCCAAACTCCCCACCGGCGGCATATTGCATGGCCTGCTGCAATCCTAGAGCCTGCACGTGCAGCTTTACCGTTGCTCCGGATTCCCTTAACTGCCGGGCGATTTCAAATGCCCGGCTGCAAACGGAACTGGACTCTGCGGAGACCAGGATATTCCGGCCAGGACCGTTGCCGCCGCCAGTGTCCCCCTGCCAGTCAGAAAGGGACAATAATGTCTCGAGGGTATAGGCAAACCCCAGCGCGGGGACATCTGCGGGACTGCCCAAAGCGCGGGCCAGGCTGTCGTACCTGCCCCCGCCGCCCAATGGACCATCCCAGCCGGGGTGCCGGACCTCGAACACGATGCCATTATAGTACGCCAGGCCCCGCGCCAGCCCGAAATCCACGGTCACGTTGCCCCTGGTTTCAGGGCACGCTTCCAGGATGTCCACCAGTTCCGCCAGCCTGTCGAGGGGCGCCACGCTGGCTCCGGCCCCCTGCACCACCTGCCGGGCAGCGGGTATGGCATCCGAGGGTCCGCCCCTGATGCAGGCCAGCGACGAAGCCAGTTCCAGGGCCCTTTCCAGCTGTCCGGCGTCGTCGCTGCCCTTCAGTTTGCGGAGAAACCGGTCAACGACCTGCTCCGGGTCCCGCTGGCCAAACCTCCGGACGTCGGTGCTGTTCCACTGGAGAAATCCCTGTACGACCTGCCTGGCTTGATCATCGTTCAGGCCGGCAAGGGCCGCGCTCAGTTCCTGATTCTCGGGACTGCGGTCTCTCAGATACAGTTGAGAGGCCTTTTCCCTGACCTCTGCAACCGCTCCGGAACCTGCCCGGAGCTGGGGCACCGAGGCGAGAATGAACCCGCGAGCGCGATCGGATATCCTGCAAACGCTGAGGACACTGTGGAATACGTCCAGGTCCGCCAGTTCAATGCAGCAGCCTTCCAGTCCCGCGTGAGAAGGAATCCTCGCTGCCAGGGTCACCAGTTCGGCATCGGCGATTACCGAATCGGAGCCGATCAGCTCGGCGCCCACCTGGGTGAACTGTCCGGATCCCTCGGGGTGGGCCACATCGAACCGGAATACCGGGCCAGCGTATTGCAGGCGAGCCGGCAAGCTTAACTCCCCCGCGTTTTCCAGGTAGTGCCGCATTATTGGCGAGGTAAATTCGGGGCGAAGACTTACCTGGTGGCTGCCGGCATCCACAAAGCTGTACATCCGGGAGGCCAGGTCACCGCCTGACTGGCGCAGGAACAGTTCGGTGCCCTCCAGCAGGGGGGTCTCCAGAAACTGGTAGCCGTAGCCGGAAATGAGTGTAGTCAGGGAGTCCTGGAGCGTGCTCTTGCGGAGCCAGGATTCCCTGGGAATGTCGAACATTCCCCGGAGGCGGGTTACGGGTTGCATAGACATCGTGGAGTATTGTAACCCAGCCCCATTTGGCCATTCAACGGGGACAGCCTGCAGTCAGTCTCAAGTGCGGACTCTTCAGCGGCGAAAGAGTCATTCCAGGGGCGATTCCAGGCCCAATCTCAAACTTCGAAACTCCTGGCTCCCCCTGGGGATAAAGACTAGGGATGGGCGTTAAGCCCCCCGTCCACATAGACGGGCTGCCCGGTGGTGTAATCGCAAGCCTCCGAGCACAGGTAAACCAGCAGGGGCCCGATATCCCTGGGCTGACCCTTTTGCCGCAAGGGTATGTACCGGACCAGTTGCTCCTGGCGCTGTTCCTCCACCGGGATATCGTCAGCAGTAGTCCATCCCACCCCGATGGCGTTGACGCGGATGTTGTGCTGGCCCCATTCCACGGCCAGCGACCGGGCCAGGGCGAGGAGACCGGCCTGGCTGACGCTGAACGCGGAGCCATTGATCATTCCCCTTTCCGCCAGTCCCGAGATTATGTTAACGATGCGGCCGTACTCCTGGGCAATCATCAGGGCGCCGACAGCCTGGCTGATCAGGAAGGTGGCCCGAACGTTTCTCGACTGGACCTCGTCCCAGTCTGCCAGTCCAATGCCCGTGGCCGCCCTGGCAAATATGCTCCGACTGTCGTTCACGAGGATGTCAACCCGCTCGTGAAGAATCTGGAATTCGGACATAACCCCGGCCACTTTCACATCAGAATCGATGACGGCCACAACTCCACCATGTTCACCGGATTGAGCGGACAGGGCCCCCAAAACGGCGTCCAGGGAATCCTGCCTGCGGCAAACTGCGAAAACCGTGGCCCCGGCTTCTGCCAGGGCCCGGGCCAGGAAGGGAGCGTCGTCGCCGCCGGCGGAATGCAGAATCGCGGTCTTGCCGGCCAGGCTGAATTTGGGAAGAAGGGGCATCGGGGTAGCTCCTGCTGTCAGCGAAGGGGATGCTCTGAAGACATTTGCTAGGGTTCCAGGGGAATCTCGGGGGCATATCCGGTGGGAGCCAGGCCTCCGGCCAGCCCGCCGCCGTCCAGGGTAAACGTCTCGCCGGTCATGTAGTCGGACGCCGAAGATGCCAGGAATACTGCCACGGGCCCAATGTCCTCGGGGACGCCCAGCTTTCCCGTCGGCAAATAGGCGCCGGACCGGGGCAGAGCTTCCCTGATTTCCGAATCGGTTCCAACCGTGGGTATAAAGCCGGGAACAATGCTGTTGGCCGTGACGCCGTACCGGGCCAGGCTGAAGGAAAGGACCCGGGTAAGCTGGAGGATACCGCCCTTGGTACAGCAGTACATGTAAATGTCCCGTCCGCCCCTCAAGCCGAATCCGGAAGATACGTTGATTATCTTGCCCCGGCCCTGATCAGCCATGGGCCTGGCGGCGGCGCGGGCGCAGTAAAAGGCCCCGCTGAGGTTCACGTCAAGGGCGGCCTGCCAGTCTTCGTCGCTGATGTCCCAGATAGGGGTGGGAATGCTGTCGGAAACCAGCGCGGCGTTATTGATCAGGACATCCACGCGGCCGAAATGCTGAATAGTGGCGGCAATGAGGGCGTTTGCCTGGGCGGAATCGCTGACGTCTGTGGGCACGGCAATGGCCTCCCGGCCCAACAATTTAACCTCGTCCGCCGCGCTCTCTATGGGGCCCGTCCGGCGGCCGGCGATGGCCACGTTCGCCCCCGCCCGGGCCAGGTGCCGAACCATTTCAAGCCCCAGGCCGGTCCCTCCTCCGGTGACTACCGCTATGCGTCCGTCCAGGCTAAGCGCTTCCAGCATCAGAAGGACTGCCGTTCCTGGTTAAGCGGCCTCAGCGAAGCGGCATCCCCGGCTGCCAATGCAAGAACGACGCCATCGTCCTGGCGCAACAGGAGGCTTCCCTGGGCGTCAATTCCGTCGGCCACTCCAACGAACTCATCGCCCCGCCAGGTGATCTTCACCCGCTGACCAAGGGTATCCAGCAACTCCTCCCATTCTTCAATGGGCGTGTCCCCGTGGTTCAGCTGTATGTAGAGGCTATCAAGCTGCTCGAGGATCTCGCGCAGCAACTCGTCCCGGGGGATGTCTCCGGCTGAAGCGTGATTGAGGCTGGTGGCGCCGCCGGCAATCTCATCGATTTCGTCGGCATCCAATGCCACATTGATGCCTATGCCAACTATCGAGTTGTGGACCTGCTCGCCGGCAATGGCGCTTTCCACCAGGACGCCAGCCACCTTCTTGTTGTCCAGCAGAATGTCGTTGGGCCACTTGATGCGAGGTTTGAGACCACTGATGTTGGAAATGGCCCGCACTACGGCAACGCCGCACAGGCTGTTCAGGAAGGGAAGGGTTTGCAGCGTAGGATACAGGACGACGGACAGATAGAGGTTACCCGATCGGGATACCCAGTTTCTCCCCTGCCTGCCCCGGCTGGAGGTCTGGGTTTCTGCCACGATGACAGTGCCCTCTTCGGTACCGCGCTCGGCCCGAAGCCTGGCCTCGTCCATGGTGGAGCCCACTTCCTGGAAGAAGAGGAGCCGTTTCCCGACAATGCGGGTGAACAGGCCACCCCGCAGGGTTTCCGCTACCACGTTTCCAGGCATCTCTTTCTCCCTGTTCCTGAACGCGACGTTTGATTCAGGTCTGGAAGTTAGCTGGTTGATAAATTCCGGCCAACGAACGCCAGCGTTGAATATCGTCATCACCTCCACCTCCCAAACCCACTTCTGTCGGGTTGGACTGTCCGTCCTCACACTACGCGGTTATCTGGCCGACCAATCTTACCCGGGACCTGGAGCCGGTGGGCCGGTTCACCAGCCGTGCTCCACCTTGTCCTGGAGGATTCCTACCAAATCCACGATGGGCACACGCACCTGGTGCATGGTATCCCGGTCCCGGATTGTAACCTGCTGGTCATCCAGCGTGTCAAAATCCACTGTCACGCAGTAGGGAGTCCCTATCTCGTCCTGCCTGCGGTAGCGGCGGCCCACGCCCTGGGCATCGTCAAACTGGGTGCTGAAATGGCGGCGGAGCAGGTCGTGAACCCTGCGGGCCGTCGGAGCCAGCTGGGCGTTCCGGCTCAGCGGCAGGACCGCCACGGTGATGGGGGCCAGCTTGCGGTGCAGATGGGAAACAACCCTTACCGTGTCGCCGTCGGGTTCTTCGTCGTAGGAGTCCAGCCAGAAGGCCAGGGTTGCCCGGTCAACGCCCCCGGACGGTTCTATGACGTAGGGAATGTACCGCTCCCTGGTCTCCTCGTCGAAATAGGTCAGGTTGTCACCGCTGGCCTCGGCATGGCGGGCCAGATCAAAGTCCGTCCGGTCGGCAATGCCCTCCAGCTCGCCCCAGCCCCAGGGAAACCGGTACTCAATGTCGTAGGTATCCCTGGCATAGTGGGCCAGTTCGTCCGGGTCGTGCCGGCGTAATCGCAGGTTGTCCTTCCGAATGCCGTAGCTCACGTACCAGTTGAAACGTTCTTCCACCCACCGGTCCAACCACTCCTCGTCTGTGCCCGGCTTCACGAAAAACTCTACCTCCATCTGCTCAAACTCGCGGGTACGGAAGGTGAAGTTACCGGGGGTGATTTCGTTGCGGAAGGCTTTGCCGATCTGGCCGATCCCGAAGGGCAGCTTCTTGCGGGAGGAATTGAGCACGTTCTGGAAGTTCACGAAAATGCCCTGGGCCGTTTCCGGTCGCAGAAATACCTCATGGCCCGAGTCTTCAACCGGCCCCATGAAAGTCCGGAACATCAGGTTGAACCTTCTGGGCTCGGTGAACTCGCCGCCGCATTGGGGGCAGTTCTCCGTTTCCAGTTGGTCGGCCCGGAACCGCAGGTGGCAGCTGCGGCACTCCACCAGCGGGTCGGAGAAATTCTCTACGTGGCCGCTGGCCACCCAGACCTGGGGCGCCATCAGAATGGCCGCATCCAAGCCCACCATGTCATCGCGGCCCACTATCACCGATTGCCACCACGCTTCCTTTACGTGCCGCTTCAGTTCGACTCCCAGTGGCCCGTAGTCCCAGGTAGATGCCAGGCCGCCATAAATTTCGCTGCTTTGGAAGACAAACCCCCTTCGCTTGGAGAGGGACATTATCTTGTCCATGTCGGCATAAGGGAGCGCACGTACCAAGGGGAACCTCATTCAGAAAGGGTGGACAGTATTCGCTATACCTGTAATGCGAAAACCTTCAAAAAGGTTACCAATTTCGTTATGTGATGTAAAGAATTACAGGCGCAGTAATTGGCAGGTAACCTGGAACGGGCAGCGGAGTAAGGATTCATCCCTTCGTCAGGGGCGGCTTGCGTGCCAATTTGTGGGCGAGGGGAAAAGGCATCGGGCATCGCTCAATTGGCGGTGAGGCCTTCGTGGCAGCGCCTCGTGATTTCAGTTTACGGAGGACTGACATCAATGGCAGTGTGCTCGCCAGCCGCAGGCAGTTCCCGCCGGACCGCGTCGGCCAGACTATCGGCCCGAAGATCTTCAAGTTTCAGGTAGCGGGCTCCCATGGACTGGGCCAGGGGACGCGCCATTTCCAGCTTGATAAAGTCCAGTTCGGTGTCAATGACAACGCTGGTAATGCGCTTTTCCTCGAAAATAGACGCATAACCCCTGGCTTCCTCGACGGCGTTACCGCCGCTGCCGTCCAGGGACACATTGGCACGACCGTCGGACAGCAGTACCACCAGGGGCAGTACGTTCCGGTCCTTGAGGCGCTCCGTCTCCAGGCATTCCAGGGCCAGGTAGAGGCCCCTGGACAGGGGAGTACGGCCACCCGTGGGCATGTCCTGCAGATAGATCTGGGCCAGGTCAACGCTGTTGGTGGGTGGCAGGAGCAGGTCCGCCTCAGTCCCACGGAAGCTGATCAACGCCACACGGTCCCTTCGCTGGTAGGCGTCGAGCAACAGGGACAGCAGGGCTCCCTTGACGGCCACCATCCGCCGCTGGGCGCCCATGGAGCCGCTGGCATCTACGACGAAAAGAATCAAGCTACCGGTCCTGGTCTCCCGAACCTTTTCCCGGACGTCCCAGGGCTCAATTGAGAGAGAAGTGTCGGCGCCCTCGCCACGCCGGCGCTGCTGGTGTGGCGCGGCGGCCCTCAGGGTGGCGTCCAGGGCCAGGTCGCTGACCGAGGCCAGGGGGTCCTGGGCGGGGCCGTAGCGGCCCGCCGCGGAA
>JAPPJA010000184.1 GCA_028874675.1 Chloroflexota bacterium | reverse complement strand
ACAGTATTCTGTTTGCGGGCGCGTCCGGAAACAATCTACCAGCGGCTCAGGACCGACAACGAATCAGGCCAGGCCATCCGTCCGTTGCTGGCCGGTCCCGACCCCCTGGGCCGTATAAGGGAACTGCTGGCAGCCAGGGCAGAGGCTTACAGGCAGGCCCATTATAGTGTTGATACCGATGAGTTGACGGCTGAAGAGGTGGTTGGGCGGATATTAAATCTAATCCCTGCATAGAACCCTACCAGCACATAACATCCCATTTGTGAACATTCGTGTCCATTCGTGGATAAACAGAAAACTCGGAGCAATCTCATGACCAACACCGCAAGCAGTAACCCCGACCTGGCCGCCACGGTTTACCACTCGGGGGGCAGCTATCCAGTGGTGGCCGGCTGGGGCATCATCGACCGGCTGGGCGACTGGCTGGAAGATCTGAACATCGGCAGCCCCGTATATATCATCACCGACGAGAACCTGATGAACCGCTACGGCCGCCGGGCCCAGCGGGCGCTGCAGAAGAGGGGCATTGCCGCCCACTGCTTCATCATCCCGCCCGGGGAGCCCAGCAAGACCAACAGCCTGGCCCAGGCCATTTACGAGTGGCTGGTGGGTCTGCGGGCCGAGCGCGGCCACGCCATCCTGGCCGTGGGCGGCGGCGTGGTGGGCGACCTGGCGGGATACGTGGCGGCCACCTTCCTGCGGGGCGTTCCCTTCGTCCAGGTGCCCACCAGCATGGCCGCCATGGTGGACGCGTCCATCGGCGGCAAGGTGGCGGTGAACCTGCCCCAGGGCAAGAACCTGGTCGGCGCCTTCTACCAGCCCAAAGCGGTGCTGGCCGACGTGGAGGCCCTGTCCACCCTGGGCAAGCGTGAGCTTTCCGAAGGGTGGGCCGAGGCCATCAAGCACGGGTTCATCATGGACGCCAACCTGGTGGACGTGTTCGAAGAGCACGCCGAGGCGCTGATGGACGTGGAGCCGGAGATTTCCACCGAGGTGATACGGCGCAGCATGGCCATCAAGGCCGAGGTGGTGAGCCAGGACGAGCGGGAAACCCTGGACATCCGCATCCTGCTCAACTACGGCCACACCATCGGCCACGCCCTGGAGGCCTCCACCGAGTACGGGAGGTTCATGCACGGCGAGGGAGTGGCCATCGGCATGATGGGCGCCGCCAAAATGGCCTGCGAGCTGGGTTTCCACGGACAGGAACTGGTGGACCGCCAGTACGAGCTGCTGCGCCGGTTCAACCTGCCCACCACCGCCCAGGGAGTTGACGCGGAGGACATCCGCCGGGCCATGTCGCTGGACAAGAAGGTGGCCGGCGGCGCCAACCGCTGGATAATGCTGGACAAAGTAGGCCAGGCATCAGTTCGCCGAAACGTCCCGGTGGAATTGGTGGACCGAACGGTGCGGGAGATTGTGGGGTAGGGGGCTGATGATGCTTCCTTTCCCCGGGCATATTTGGATATAGATACAATGAACTGATAGTTGGGGCATGCCTTACGAATGGGACGAGGAGAAGCGGCAAGAGACCTTGAGGGCGCGAGGAGTCGACTTCGACTCAATAGAACACTTTGATTGGAGAACCGCCTTAACCCGGCAGAGTGACCGAGGCGGAGAAACCCGATGGGTCAGCTCGGGTTTTATTGGCAGTCGCCTTTATGTGGTGGTATGGACCATGCGGGAAGAGGCCACCCGCATTATCAGCTTCAGAAAAGCCAATAGCAGGGAGGTTGACATCTATGACAACGAATCGACGCAAGATAATTAGACCCACCCCTGAAGAAGACGCGGAAATCAACCGTCAAATCGCCGAAGACCCGGACACCTTCGAACTGGACGAGGAGTGGTTCAAACACGCCAAACCCACGGCGGAGTTGTTTCCGGAACTGCTTGAGCGGTACCTTCAAGAAAAAGAGGACTTGGAGTCGGGAAGAAAGGAAAGGCTGCGAATCCTTCTCGACAAGGAAGTGCTGGACTATTTTCGCAACCAGGGCGGCGATTGGCATTCCAGAATTAATGAAGCGTTGCGGGAAGCAGTGGAGAGGGACGAGAAAACTAAGAGCAGATAGTGCCTCTTGATGAGGGAACTGGCGCATCAAGAATTTCCGCCATGGGACAGAAAAGGAAAGGAGGCCCCCACCATGCGAACACCCGTAACCACCCGCGACATGGTACCCGAGAACCTGCAAGAAGCCTTTGATTCTGAAACCGCTGCCACCGGCGGCACCGTCACCAGCGGGCCCGGGTCGGCAATGATTAACAGCCCCGAAATGCGTAAGCGGGCCAATGCCCTGGTCAACTACCTTCGCGACGAGTCCACGCTGGACAAGCGCATCCAGGAACTGGCCATGATCGTCACAGCCAGGGCCAACCACTGCCAGTACATCTGGAACGCCCACGCCGCCGGGGCCCGCCGCCAGGGCATTCCCGACGCCTTCGTGGATGCCTTGCGGGACGGGCAGCCCCTTCCGGAACTGGCCGCCGATGAGCAGGCGGTCGTGAACCTGGGGCAGGAGTTCTTCAGCACCCGCAAGGTCAGCGACGCCACCTTCCAGGCGGCCATAGACCAGTTCGGGGCCCTGGGGCTGACCGAGCTTTGCACCCTGTTTGGCTACTACGCCCTGCTGGCCTTCAACGCCAACACCTTCATGATTGACCTGCCCGACGAACGGACCGAGCCGGTGCTGCCCATTTAGTGCCAGCGCCGGGGCATGGCGACGAATGTTAGCTGGCGGACATTCCGCCTCCTGTCCTCCGTGGGAGTTCATGAACGTTGCCGCAAGGGTCAAAATCGCACCCGGAAATATTGACAGGCTGAAGGGGTTAGGGTATCTTTTTTCTACCTTATAATCGATGCCAAACAACGGCCTTTTCGGGGTGATTCAGATAGGTGGTTGCCCGGCGTCGTATCGGCTCGATTAACAACCGGGCCACGGAGTTCGCGTTATACAGGACAAATACAAAGGAGGATTGTATGGCTGACCAGCAAGATGTTGCCTTGATGGCTCACCTGTTGCGGCGCGCCGGTTTCGGAGCCAGCCGCGACGAGATTGAGGCCAAAGCTGCCCAGGGATATGACAGCGTGGTGGATGAGTTGCTGAACCCCGACTCGGTGCCGGGCGTTGAGGACGACCTGCTGCTGCGCTATATGCCGGCTTACCACGAAGCCGCCGCTATCGAGACCAACATTCAGGCGTGGGTGTGGCGCATGATCAACACCCCCCGCCAGTTGCAGGAAAAGATGGCCCTCTTCTGGCACATGATTTTCTGCGCCGGTCACTCGAAGATCGACAGCGGCCAGGAAATGGGCCGGATGATCCAGATGTTCCGTGACCACGGAATGGGCAATTTCCGCAATCTGCTTTGGCTGCTCTCCACCAGCCCCGCCATGGTCTATTACCTGGACAACAGCGAAAGCCACAAGACGAACCTGAATGAGAACTACGGCCGCGAGCTGCTGGAACTGTTCTCCCTGGGCGTCGGCATGGACGAGAGCTTCAACTACTCCGAGGACGATGTAAAGGCCTGCGCCCGCGCCTTCACCGGCTGGAACATCGCTCCTTCGTACCCGCCCTTCCCCTACGGTCGCAGCCCGTGGGAGTTCCGCTTCGACCCGGCCGACCACGATGACAGCGAAAAGACCTTCCTGGGCGAGACCGGGAACCTGAACGGCGACGACGTGCTGGACATCATCTGCAAGCAGCCCGCCACCGCCCGCTTCCTGGCCCGCCACCTGTACAACTTCTTCGTTGCCGACGACGTTCAGATTCCGGCCTGGCGGCTGACCCCGCCCCGGGACATGAAGGCCATCGAAGCCATGGAGCAGGCCTACTTCGACTCCGGTTACGAAATCAAGCCCATGCTGGAAGTCCTCTTCAAGTCCGACTTCTTCAAGGCTGAGGACGTTCGCTATGCCAAGGTCAAGAATCCGGCGGAGATGGTGGTAGGCACCATGCGCCTGGTGGGCGAGCACCGGGACATTCAGCCCGGCCTGTTCGAATTCTCCCAGGAGCCCAAGTACATGGGCATGGACCTGATGAATCCCCCCACCGTAGAAGGCTGGCACACCGGCCGCGAGTGGATTGACAGCGGCACCCTGGTTGAGCGCATCAACTTCGCCGCCGACCTGATGGGCAACACCGAACTTCCGGGCGTCCAGTCCCTGGTGGACCGGCTGAAGGCCCAGGGCGACACCCTGTCCCCCGACCAGTTCGTGGCAGGCTGCCTGGACCTGACCGGCCCGCTGATGGTTACCGAGGACACCCTGCAGCAGCTCAGGACCCACGCTTCCAGGGAAGGCGACCTCAGCACTTCAAACCAGGACGAGTTCGCCCGCCGCACCGGCGAAATGTTCCAGATGATTGCCGCTACGGCAGAGTTCCAGTTCGAGTAATTTAGTAGAAGGAGAAAAGGATATGGTTTCTACGCAGAAAGACCCGGTACTGGCCGTTCTGTCCCTTTCCGGCGGCAACGATGGCCTGAACACCGTGATTCCCTATGCCAACCCCCTGTATCGGGACTATCGCCCCACCCTGGGCATTCCCGAAGGACAGATTATTCCCATCAACGACCAGCTGGGTTTCCACCCCACCATGGGTCCGTTGAAGAAGTACTGGGACGAGGGAAAGCTGGCCATTTTCCTGGGCGTCGGCTACAACAATCCCAGCTACTCCCACTTCCGTTCCATGGATATCTGGCACACCTGCGAGCCCGACAAGATCGGCACCGAGGGCTGGCTGGGTCGCGTCCTCAAGGAAATCGACCCCAACGCCGAGAACGTGCTCTGCGGCGTTAACTTCGGCCGCGGTCTTCCCCGCGCCCTGGTAATGGAAGGCGTACCCGTCGCCTCCGTCGGCAACCTGGAGACCTATGGTCTGTTGACCGGCATTGACGGCGAGGAACAGCGCAACGACGCTCTGGACGTGTTCGGCCGCATGTATTCCCCGGCCATGGGCACCGGCGCCGTAATGGACTACATCCACAGCACCGGCACCAACGCCCTCAAGGGCGCCGACATCCTGGCCACCGCTCCCGACAAGTACTCCAGCAGCGTCGAGTACTCCAACACGGTAGTGGGCCAGTACATGAAGAACATCGCCCAGACCCACCTGGCCGGGTTTGGCAGCCGGGTGCTCTACACCACGTCCCCGTACAACAGCTTTGACACCCACGCCAACCAGGCCTCCCTGCATTCCGGCCTGTGGACGGACGTGTCCAACAACGTTGACAGCTTCTACGAAGACCTGCGGGAACACAACGCCAGCGATGAAGTCATGCTGCTTATGTTCACCGAGTTCGGCCGCCGCATCGGCGACAATGGCTCCGGCACCGACCACGGCGCCGGCGGCATCGCCTTTGTTGTGGGCGAACACGTCAAGGGCGGCATCTACGGCGAGTACCCGTCCCTGGAACCCAGCCAGCAGGAAGAGGGCGGAAACCTCAAGTATGGAATGGACTTCCGCTCCATCTACACCACCATCGTGGAGGACTACTTCAAGATGGACCCCCAGCCCATCGTTGGCGGTTCCTTCGAGAAGGTCAACTTCCTGTAAGCCAGGAGTCTCGTTGAGTTCGGTGAGCCGTTGACCCGTAGGGGCGAGTTTGAAACCCGCCCCTGCCCTGAACGGCTAGACCGAAAAATTGAAGCAAAAAATCCGGCGGCGCCCGCCTCACCCTCGCAGGGAATGAAGGCGGGGCCACCGGACCAACACTAAGCAGAAAGACGAGGTAAGAGCATGAGCACCCATTTCTTTGGTCTTACCAGCCGGACTTATGAATACAGCCACTCCGTGGGCCGTAACGAGTTCGCTGGTACGGGGTTCCGAAACCCTTCAGACATGGCAGTGGATGCCGACGGCGTGGTGTACGTGGTCAACCGCTCCTATGAGAACCGTCCCGATGGTGTTCGCATTACTGCCTGCACCCTGGATGAAGAGTACATCAGCGAGTTCGGCACCTATGGCGAGGAAGACGGCAACTTCATCTGGCCCGCCGGCATCGCCATCGACAGCCAGGAACGCCTGTTCATCACCGACGAGTGGCTGAACCGGGTGACCATCATGTCCAAGGACGGCGAGTTCCTGGGCAAGTGGGGCGCCAGTGGTTCCGGAGACGGCGAACTGGACCGCCCGGCCGGTATCGCCATCAGCGACGACGGAAACGTCTTCATCGTGGACAGCCGCAACTCCCGCGTCCAGAAGTTCACCCTGGACGGCCAGTACCTGGGCCAGTTCGGTTCCTTTGGCAGCGGCCCCGGCGAACTGAACATGCCCTGGGGCATCGACCTGGACAAGGAAGGCAACGTCTATGTCGCCGACTGGCGCAACGACCGCATCCAGGTCTTCAACTCCGACGGCGTGTGGCAGGCCAGCTATGGCCGGTCCGGCAGCGGCGTGGGCGAGTTTAACCGCCCCAACGGCGTGGCCGTGGACGAAGACGGGGACATCTATGTCGCCGACTGGCTGAACGACCGGGTACAGGTCCTGGCTCCCGACGGACGTTTCGTCTCCCAGATGGTGGGCGACCACGTAATGTCCCAGTGGGGCAAGGACAAGCTACTCTCCAACCCGGATATGATCCGGCAGCGGTCGCTGGCCTTTGCCAACGACCCCTCCTACGAGCGCAACTTTGCCCACCCCTGCGCCGTCCGCGTGGACAGCCAGGGCCGCATCTGCGTCCTGGACCACACCCGTGGCCGCATCCAGGTTTACAGCAAGGTCAAGGACCCGGTACTGGTCTAGCGCCAGCCGGTCCACAGCCTGGAACCAAGGAAATTAGAGGGGCTCACCGGTCGGTGAGCCCCTCAACTTGTTCAATACATGGGACGGGTGTGAAATCCAACCCCGCCGTTAAGGGCAATACACCCTTGGTACCAACTGAATACCCCTACCCCTCAGGCGGCCCCTCGGGCATGCCATCATCAATCCACCGGGCTATCTCTTCGCACTCGGCGCGGGACAGGAACGGACCGCGCAGGGGCATCTTGCCAAAGGTGCCCACATTCCGGAACAGCGAACGCACCAGGTGGGTTTCCCAGCCCGGCACCCCTGGTTCTATAGCCCTGAAGCCGTTCAGGACCGCCACGGACAGCTCCTGGGGCGTTTCCCAGTAGTATTCATGGATGCCTGGGTAGGGTTCCCGACCCCAACGCTCCTTCCAGCGTTCCATGACGTCTTCCAGCAGATACTTTACACGCGGCCAGTACACCGGTTCCGGGGTCTCGTTGGGTTGCGTCATTAATTGCGCTCCTGGGTTTACTTGCGTGGCTGGTCCGGACAAGCGGGACTATTGCGGGGAACTAACCCGCTCATCCCTGAAGCCATTCCCTAAACCGGGTGTTCCTGCACCGACTCCCGGCGCAGCAGCTCCAGCGCGTGGGGCAGCACGGGCATGACCACCTCCAGCGTTTCAGCTACGCCCTTGGGGCTGCCGGGCAGGGTGAGGATCAGGGTCTTGCCCCGGACGCCGGCCACCGACCGGCTGAGCATGGCCATGGGGGTGAACTTCAGGGTCTCGGCCCGCATGGTCTCCGCCAGGCCGGGCACCTCCCGCTCGATTATGGACAGGCAGGCCTCGGGGGTGACGTCCCGGGGTCCCAGCCCCGTTCCACCTGTGCTGACAACCAGGTTGACGTCGGGGGCGTCGGCCCATTCTGCCATGCGCCCGGCGATCATATCCCTGTCGTCGGCTACCACCTCGTAGCGGACCAGCTCGTAATCCGGAGCAGCCAGCATCTCCTTGATCTTGTCCCCGCTGGCATCATCCCGCTGACCGTGATACCCCGATGTGCTGACCGTCAATACTCCCAGTCCGAACATACAGCCTCCAGGAGGGAATAATACCATAGGAGAATTATGCGATGAAGCCAGATCACGAGTGCGCGCGAATGTGCGCGATCGGCACGAGAATCATTCGTGAATGTTCGCGCCGGCTCGTGGAGGTGTTACCGGCTGGAACGGGGCATTACCCCATGCCCGCCAGCACCGATTGGGCGGTGGAGCCTATGTCGGCGGGGGTGGGAATAATGTGGGCTCCGGCATCGCGCATGGCGGCTATCTTGGCCTCGGCGCGGGCGCTGTCGCCGGTGATGATGGCACCGGCGTGGCCCATGCGTTTGCCTGGGGGAGCGGTGGCCCCAACGATCAGGGTGCAGACGGGCTTGGTCACCGACTTCTCGATGTAAGCGGCGGCCTCCTGCTCCATGGTCCCGCCAATTTCACCGATGAAGACGATGAGATCGGTGTCGGGGTCTTCGTTGTAGAGGCGCAGGATTTCGGCGAAGCTGGTCCCGATGATGGGGTCCCCGCCGATGCCCACGCAGCTGGACTGGCCGATGCCCAGGTTGGTCAGCTGCTGCACCGCCTCGTAGGTGAGGGTGCCGCTGCGGGAGACCACGCCCACGCGCCCGGGCATGTGGATGTTGCCGGGCATAATGCCCACCTTGCAGCGGGCGCCGGGGTTGATCATCCCGGGGCAGTTGGGGCCAATGAGGCGGACTTCCGGCTTTCGCTCCAGGTAGCGGGCAACCCTGGCCATGTCCTGCACCGGCACGCCCTCGGTAATGCAGGCGATCAGGGGCACACCGGCATCGGCGGCCTCCACCACGGCGTCGGGGGCGAAGGGAGGGGGCACGAAAATCAGGGAAACGTTGGCCCCGGTTTCGGCCACGGCCTCCTCCACCGAGTTGAAGACGGGAACCGTTTCTTCAAACATCTGCCCGCCCCGCCCGGGGGTGACGCCGGCCACCACGTTGGTGCCGTAGGCCATGCCCGTGCGGGCGTGGAAACTGCCCTCCCGTCCGGTAATGCCCTGGACCAGGATGCGCGAATCTTCATCTAAGAGGATGC
>JAPPJA010000397.1:4047-8908 GCA_028874675.1 Chloroflexota bacterium | reverse complement strand
GTCTGACCCTGCTCTCATTTATCGAGTCCGCGTCATCCACTTCAAAAGTCACCGTGAATACGTGCTGGTTGCCGCCCCCCAGCACCGTGTTTTGCCCCAGTTCATGTTCCCCGCCCAGGCCGATGCCGCCAAAATCCTCGGTTATCTGCGGCTCCACACCAGTGTACAGTCTCAAATACTCCCTCAAACCCCTGCGCGTGCCCCGCCATCGAAACAGGAAGTCGGCCGATGCGACCAGCTCGCGGCGCCTCTCGAGGGGCCAGCTATCGTCCATTTCCAGCCCCATCCAGGAAGCCAGCCAGGGGAGCAGTTCCTCTGGGCACAGGGCCGGGTCCAGGTAATAGGCCATATTGTCTATCATGCCTTCCAGCGGCCCCAGTATGCTCTCAAAGATCATGAGGAACCGGCCCATGAATTCACTTTCCGAATAGAGCGCGGGCAGGTACTTGAGATACGCGCTCTGGGCGGCAATCACCTGTTCTTCTCTTTCGGCGCTGACCATGCCGGTCCTTCCTTAAAGGCAGTTTACCTGGTGAATGTGGGAACAGAGCAGGGCGTGAGGTTGCAGCAGGATGCTCTCTTCGGTCTCTCCCCTCTCATGGGTTACCGGGTTTACCGGATACATGGTTACGTTTGCAACATACTCCACGCCCTCCACGGCCTGGATCTGGGAATACAGCTCGGAAGTGTACAGGCCTCGTCCGAAGGGCCAGCCCTCACCATCGGCGCCGCCGTGGACGGGGTGAATATAGTTGTAGAGCCTTCTTTCTACGGCCAGCCTGGTATCTTCCGCATTGGCGTTGCGCCGGAGCGCCACGTCCGCCTCCACCGACGCCCAGACATACTCGGGCTCGGAAACTACCAGCACCGTACTCAGCAGCCGTCTTTCATCCAGGTAGTTCTGCACCAGCTGCAGCAGGTCCCCCGCGGGTTGGAGTTCGCCGGGCTCAATTCGCTGCCCCGCGGCGGAAACGGCGGGGGTAACCAGGACCTGCACCACGCCCGGCCGGGGGCTATCATTGGGGCCCACCTCCCGCTCGGCGATGCACTTGGCGCGGGCTACGAGAGGTGAGGCCTCCCTGGCCAGGAACTCGAAAACTTCCTCGGTCACTGCCCGTTCCCGCGTGCGAAGCAGGTGCGGCCCGCGCAGCTTGGTGTTGGCTACATCCTCCGGGTCCACTCCGCCGATGGCCTGCTGCCGATTGGTTACGGAGTCCACATAGGGGATGGAGGACTTGAGCACCGTTAGTGTATCTCGGCCAACGTTGCCCTGGGGGCCTCCCCCCTGGCGGTAGGAAGTTATGCGAATCTGGCTTCCGGTGAAGGGCACGGCCCCGTACCGCACCTCCTGGCCACCGGGCGAGCGCAGGGAGGGGCCGAACAGAATTTCGCCGGTAGCCGGGTCGCTGGTGAAGTGTTTGTCCGTAAAGGTGGACTGGGAGAAATCCGGTACCTGCGTCCAGGGTTCCCAGCCGGCGTTGTCCTCCCCTTCAACCTCCACAGTTTCTCCCGGACCAAGCGGCAGCATCGGAAGCCTGGAGACGGTAAAGGCCTGCCCGGGCTTTCCGTTGCTTGAACCGAGACTCTCGCCCACAACCCACACCGCGTTGCTGGCGACTACCGCGCCCCCCACGCTGTCGGAGCCGACCCTCCTCAGTTCAGGGGAGGCATCGTACTGCCCCTGCCACTCCAGGGATTCCGTTACCGTGCACCGGATCCAATATCCCTCTCGGGTATCCACAACCCTGCGCCCCGCGGTCCCGGGAATGTGCAGTACCACCTGGCCCCGGGTGTTCAGTCCCCTGGCGCCATCGGACTGAAGCCAGGCATCGGCGTCACGCCGCCGCTCGAACGCAATCCATTCCATCTGGAGAGCATCCCAGTATTCCCAGAGCAGGGGCGGATTCGCCGGATTGACACCCGTTCCCGCAGCTTCCACACAGTCCAGCGAAATGGAGAGCACCGTATTGCGCAGGTCGGACCTGTATCCCAGGTAGAAAGAGTTGCCGGGCTGCGGTACAGGCTGGAACAGGGGGAATGACATTCGCTGGACGGCGGCAGCGGGAGGCTGCCCTCCCGACAATAGTTCCTCCCACTCAAGCAGCAGGGAATGCCGGTCGTCATAGCGCGTGCCATCCCCGCTTACCAGGAAATAGTCCATCTGGGCCGGCCTGATGGTCAGGTCTCTTTCGGTGGTGAAGATAATGGCTTCCTCGGTTTCGGTCCGGACCGTGGCAACCTCGGTGCCGGCGGGTATAGTCAGGTCCAACGTCCGCGGCGCTGTCAACATGAAGGTCAGGTTGGCGGAAGCCGGGTTGGCAGGCTTGAGCCTGATTCCCAGCAGTTCGAGGAATTTCACATAGTTCTTGTCCGGAACCCGGTTGAGCCGGTACAGGAGCAGCTCGGTCATCCAGGAAAAAAGCTCTATCAACGTGATGCCGGGGTCGCTCAGGTTGTGGTCCGTCCACTCGGGACAATACACCGGTATTCGGCGCCTGGCCTCGTTGACGAGGTCCTGGAAAGTCCGGTCGTCCAGGTTTGGTGCAGGCAGAACCATTGCTTACTCCTCCCGGGGAATCAGGTAGAAGGGATACACCAGGTTGCGTTCATCGTTGGTTGCCTTCACCCGGTAGCCAATTTCTATTTTGACCTGGGCCGGTTCCTCGGCATCGGCTGTGGCATCTACCCTCATAATCTCGATGTGCGGTTCCCATTGGCGCAGCGCGTCGGTCACGTGATACGAAAGCAGCCCATGGGTGGTTGCGTTGTTGGGCGAGAACACGAAGTCCTGGATGATGGACCCGAACTCGGGCCTCATTACCCTTTCGCCCTTGGCGGTGGCCAGGATAACCTTGATCGAAGCCTCTATATCCTTTTCGCCGATGGTCATGGCAATTCCACCCGCGCCATCCACTGCGGGAGGAAACCGCCACCCCTGACCCAGGAAAGCGTTAATTGATTGCGGCGTGGTCAACGGTCTAGCCTCCTATCATCACTGTCGGCAACCCCACGGTAATGACGCCGCCGTGGGCCGTCGTATCACCCATACGGGCCGCCGGAAGGCCGCCAATCATCACCGTGGTGGAGCCCATGGCGATGGTATCGGTGGGCCCAACACAGGTGGCCAACCCGGTTGCCACCGCCGCCGCCAGGCCTCCGATCAGGACCGTGGGCGCCCCCGGCGGCATGAGGGGCCCTCCCACGTGCGGAACTACGCCCGTTACCATGGGACAGGTATGCATGTCGGTTACTCGTGCCGCTGGTGGCATGTTGCTTTTCCTTACCGCGCCCGGCCGCTAGTTGATTTTTACCATTGGAGCCTTGACTTCGGTCATGGCGCCGCCCTCTACCACGGTTTGCGTTCCCTTTACGTTCATCTGGATACCGCCCTCGATTGCGGTGTTCATGTTGCCCTTCAGGGCCAGGTCGGTGCCGGCGGTGATTTCCAGCTTCTGCCCGGCCTCAATGGTCATGTTCGCGGTGGACTTGATGGCAACTTCCTGCCCTTCGATGGTGATCGTCCCCTGGGCGCCGCTGATGTTGATGTCCCAGCTGGAGAGAATCTCAATGACTTTATCGTCCGACTTGATGGTAATGGAGTTCCCGCCGTCCTTGTCAGCCATTGCGATGGCGAGACTCCCCGGCTCATCGCTGATAGTCAGGTTAAGCCCCTCGCTGGAGACCAGTGTCCGCTGGGTTACGGTCCCGTTTCCTCCCGCGACTTCCGAGTTCTTCGCGGGAGGGGCGTCGGGCTTGCTCCACAAGCCGCCTAGAACGCAGGGCCGGTGGATGTCGCCATGTTCAAAGGCTACCAGCACCTCATCATCCACCTCAGGGAGCCAGTGCAGGCCCCGTTCAGGGCCCGCGCCCGGCGCAACCACTCGCGCCCAATCGCTCTCAACCTGCTCGTCCAGCCAGGGGAATTCCACCTTGACCCTCGACAGGTCTTCCGGGTCATTGTTGTTGGTAACCTGCCGTATCACCACACCCTGGATGCGCGACAGTCCAGAGGACCGGTCACTTCCGTTGAAGTGCTCGGTCAAGCTCCTGGACCGGCCCCCGCCAATCACGAACCTGGTCGTATAACCTTCGTGGCTGGTGTAGTGGTGGGTGGTGGAAGTCACAAAATAGTTCCCGCTGCGTTTTCCCAGGTCCTGGATTTCAATGCACTCTCCGGGGACTATCTTGCTGAACCCGTGGTTGGTTACTCCTTCGGCCTGAACGAAGTCGCCGGCGATGGCATCCATCAATGACTGGGCCATTTCCTGGGCCTCGGACTGATCGCGGACGGGACGGTCGGCCACCAGCAATCTGGATTCCCCGAAGGCCCCCTCGGCCCGGCTGGTCCCCGATCCGGAGTCCTGGGTGTCCGGCATGCCGGCCCCGGTAGTAGCCTGCCCCACGATGGCCTGTTTGTTAGCCGGGTCCCAGCCACGAACAATTACGGTGCCGTCCTGGAACGCCAGGGATGAACGATACCGGAACTGGGCCAGGTCTATTCCCCACTTCAGCTCGGCGATGGGGTCGGGCAGCGAATCGCCCTTCTTGAAGAACAGGGTGTTACCGGTGACGTACAGGCGATAGCCAACCCGGTTGGCAAGTTGCCAGAGGAACTCCCAATCCGATTGATTGGACTGGATGACATACTCCGGTACGCCCGAGGTCGCGTCCGCGTCCACCTGCAGGTTCGCGGTCCTGGCTATCTTGGTCACGATATCCGTATAGCTCATCTGGTTGTACGTTACGGTATTGCGGCCGCGGTGCAGCCGGTGCGAACGGTCGTACCCCTGCACTACCGCCATGAGCTGTCCCGATGGGACGAAGTCGCTGAATTCCAGTCCCACCGAGGTAACCTCACCAT
>JAPPJA010000397.1:0-4037 GCA_028874675.1 Chloroflexota bacterium | reverse complement strand
ACGTTGTTGGACCCTCCGTAAGTCTCGTAAATGGTTACTTCAGAACCCTGTGACAGATAGCCAATCAGCTCAGCGTCTGGCAGGTCGAACAGCTTATCGTCCAGGGAACTGAGATGGAAACGAAGGGTAAAGGCATCGGGCAAATAGAGGTTATTTTCGACCTCTATCTCCGCCAGGTCCCGTTCCATGTCGGGACTAATCCTGTTTCCCGCCAGTTTCACATCGAGGCGGGACCAGCTTGCGCTCACCTTGGGCATGTCATTCCCTCAAACTCCGGCAGTCAGAACTCCAAAGGGACTATTTCCAGCGCCGTTCCCGGAACAAGGTCTTTCGGATTGTCCAGCCCGTTAGCGTCGGCAATAATTCGCCAGGCCTTCGGGTCGCCATACTCATTCGTGGCGATCAGGTCTATGGTCTCTCCCGGTTGGACCAGGTGGACCTTGTTGCCGTAGGTGCCCTGGCTGGTGGGATTCTGCGGGTCCTGCTGGGTAGCGTCCTCGCATTCCTGCAGCGAAAGCTCCATGCTGGCCCGGACGGGCGTGCCGTCGGATAGAAAAAGCGTGTAGGTTACCGACAGCTCCGTAATGACCGCCTGAAAACTGAACACCCTTCCCCAATTGAATAGCACTCGGGGGGGCCGCCCGCGTTCACTGTTCTGCCGTGTCTCGTCGGATATCTTGGTTAATCCGAACACCTTGTCGGTATAGTTCCTCACGTCCTCCTTCTTTTCGTAGGTGTCAAAGAACAGTTCCAGGTCCAGGGTCGTCGGGTCGCCCCCCTGGAATTCGGTAGGAGGTACGTCGAAACCGATAATTGCCTCCGAATCCCAGTTGTTGGCCTTGCTCAGCACATACTCCGTGGGGTTGAACAGGAACTCGATGCGTTCATTAGTCTCCACGTTGGTCAGGAACGCTTTTGTCAACTCTCCGGTGGGATTCAGCAGGGCATTTACCGCGCCGACCAGTGATGTAACCATCGTTCAGATTTCCTTTCACAGCCAGCGATTGAATCCCGCCTGGCCGTGTCTTTCTCGTTCTATGTCCAGCTTGCGTTGGAGGTAAAGGAAAACCCTTGACGCCAGGAACTCGATCTCCCAACCCTTGAAATCGGTAACATCCCGGGCCGACCGTTCAGAAGCCGGCTCGGAAGACTCCCTCTCCGCCCGGCGGTGAGGACGGGAGCGTACCGATGTCGCAGGTTCTGGAACCGCTGACGGTTTCTCCGAGCGGACCTCAGGCTCGGCAGCCTGCCGGCGCAGGGTGAGGCCGGAGTCGGCGCCAGTCTGCCCTGGCCCAGCTATCCCGCCTCCCTGGCTGGCCTGCCTGGCGGGCTGGGAAGCCCTCAGAATTAGGTCCCGCCTGCTCTGCGGCTGATTGACCGAGTCCAGCAGCCCGGCCATGGTCTGGCCACTGTCGCCCCGCGCAGCCCTGGCCGAGTCCAGCAGCCCGGCCATGGTCAAGCCTTCCCCCGCCTGAATATCAGGGGCGGAGTCCAGCAACCCGGCCATCGTGGGGCTTTCCCTGGCCGGCTCTTCAATCGGCAGCCTCCGTATCACCGCCGGAGTGCGCGGGATCAGTGTGGAGCTCCTGGGATCCGACATCAGCCCCTGGAACGTTGTTTTGCGCTGCAACAGAACTAGCAAGCTGGGACCCCGGTAGTTTTTTCCGTGGGACAGCATGCCTGGCCCGGCAACGGAGAACTGTCGCCGAATCCGTGTGGAGACCTCCCGGGCCGGCGAAGGCATTGCGGTCGCGGTCCTCTTTGTGGCTCTGGCTGCAGCCCCGGCTGCTCCCTCCCTCGACTGGGGGAGAATTTCCTCTTGCGGCGCATTCACCACAGTCGCAACGTCCGGCGCGGACTTTCTGAAGACAAGAGCCCTGGCCCCGCTGAACAGTATTGCCGCCCGCCGGACAATCGAAGCCCTATGGCGCCCGGTCAGCGCCGGGCCAGGCTGTTCCCCCTCCCCTGCTGGGATCATATTTGCGGTTACCTCGTTGGCAAGCCGGTAACGCGGTTCGGCGGGTGGCCTTGTCGAGTGCGTGGGTGTAAGACCCTTCGATAACGCAGACGGGAGGCCAGGGGATTCCCCCAAGCGCGGGTCGTTCCCACTGAGTGTTCCGGACTTGCCAACGGCCCCTGCCGATGATTTGTCAGCCGGGTCATTCAGCTGCCCAGGGTTGGGAGTGCTTTCCCTGAGTGTCAGGGGACTGCTGAGCCCGAGCCGGATTCGGGACATTGCCAGGAATGCCCTGGAGATTAACCTTTTTCCGCCAGGGGCAGGCGGAGATGTGGAGGGCTTGCTGGAGGTTGGAACGCCTGCATATCTTGCCTCGCCACTCAAGCGATTCACACTCGGGGAATGTCTCACAAGCCGGGCTAGCTTACTGTGCGTCAGGAACCGCCTCAGGGGAGACCCAGGACTGGGGGATTGACGTTGCTCCCCACCTGGAGCCTCTCTTTCTGAAGTTGTTCGGATTTTCGTGGCCGCCATATCGCCCTCACTGGCCGCCACTGGTCTGGCCCTTTTGGCAATGGAGGGTTGAAAGTTCGCTTCCGGGGAAGCTTCAACCGGCCTATCCGGCCCCGTTGCCTGCCGGCTGGGGCCGCCCCGCCGCAGCAAGAAATGCCTGGAAAGCAGCAGCAGTCCCGCACCAGCCGATTCCATTGCCCGCGTTCCTCGAACCAGCAGCCTCACTCTGTTGGGTTCACCGGGCAGGCTGTTGAATCTGGGGCCTCTCTCTTCCGTAATGAGGTCATCTTTCTCGACACCAGACCCCCGTTCCCGCTCAGGATTCTCAATAACAGGCGCGAAAGCTGCTTGACCCGTCGAATCTCTTCCGGTGCGTGTTTGTCGGAACTTCATAAAGGCGAAAGCTTTGGTGGGAGAAGAGTCCACAATACCCGGCCCTTCCGCATGGTATTGGTCATTGGAAGCTTCAGGCCCACGGTCGCCAACTATACTTTCAGTCGTTCCCCTGTCCGCTGGGCCAGCCGGCAAGACCGCGCCGGGGCGACCCGACTTCCTGATGGCTCCCGCTTTAGCAGCAAGTTCGTTTATAACCCTTCGAATCGGGGCGGACCGCGACTGCCTGTCGTCGCCTGGTTTCGCCTCTCCTTCCCGCCGAATTGCCTTAACATCGGGAGTGCGGAATTGATTAAGGCCGGTCCGCCCGACAATCTGGGCTCCGGCGCCTGCTACAGCTGGATTTTCAGTGGGGCTCTGCGGGAAGGGATCCGGGTTGGAAACCGGCGCCAACTTCAGTCGTAGAGGCGATCCTCCCTCACTGGTAACCTGGGGCAATGGGGATGTGCCTTCCTGTCCTGTAGCGGACGGGACCAATTCCCTGGCGGCCCACCTCTTCGGTCGGTGCATGCTGTCGGCCCCCTGGCCGATACCAGCCTGGAGGACGGAGATGCTATCTGCCTGGTCACCGGATCGGGCATCGGTCCAGCGAAGCATATCTCCCAGCCGCGAACCAATGCCTGGGGACATGGTCTGCGGGTCCCTGATAGTAACCGGCCGCTGTTCAGCCGGACGTTCGGCGGCCGGGGTATCTGACGGCGGGCTTGTCCCTTTGCCGGCCTTGGCAGCCGCTGGGGTATCCCGCTTGTTCGATGGAGTTGCCGCAGCCCGTGGACTTCTCCCTGTTACCCCTGTTGCGGCTTCCGCCCCGCCGGTCGTGGAGCCGGTCGTTGTGCGGAGGTTTGCGGTATCGCCTGCTGTTTCGGTCGTCGGCATTGGGGAATTTTCTTCCGGCGGCTGTCCGACCCTGGGACCTGTTCTGGCTTCAGCTGAATTTTTCCGCCTTTCCTCCAACTGGCCAAGCCGGCGTAACAACTTGGGGTCCCGATTGCCGGTGGGGCTCGACGTCGGCGACGTTCCTGCTTCCTGAATGCTGCTGCGCCTAGCCCGGGGGGTTCGGCCGGATGCGGCTTCCCTTTCCGGCGACGCTTGCCGATCTTCCGGGGCCGTTGCCGCTCCGGGAGATTGCTGTTGCCCCAGGGATGCGGAATTCCTCCTCTCCCCTGCCCTTGAC
>JAPPJA010000349.1 GCA_028874675.1 Chloroflexota bacterium | reverse complement strand
CATCGATTATGCCGGACGCAACCAGGATTCCGTCGGGTTTCAGGGTTGGCAAAATGTCCGGAGCCCTTTCGCGTATTCCTCGCGACGAGATGTTGGCGACTACCAGGTCGAAGGACCCTTCCGCCGCCAGCCTGTGGGGCAGAGACCCCTGGTCCAACTGAACCTGGGCGGTTATGCGGGTCCGGCGAAAGTTCTGCCTGGAAGACTGGACAGCTTGCGGGTCAATGTCCAGTGCCACCACCTGCGCCGCGCCGAGCTTCACGGCGGCTATCGACAGAATTCCTGAACCGCATCCCAGGTCCAGGACTCTTGACCCTGGGGAAACCAGCTTTTCCATGGCTTCCAGGCAGGTGTAGGTGGTGGGGTGATAGCCGGTGCCGAAGGCCAGCCCGGGGTCCAGCTCAATCAGAATCTCCCCCGCTCCGGGCGCGTACTCGATCCACGACGGCTTAATGACCAGTCGTTCTCCAATCCGGAGCAGTGTGAAGTGTTCCTTCCAGGCGTTCTGCCAGTCGGCGTCATTGTCCAGCGGGGTTACCGTAAGTTCTCCCAGGGGTTCCAGCATGCTGGCCAGCTTAACCCCCACTTCGATGTGGGAGTAGCGTTGCCTGGCATCGCTGGGCAGGTAAGTGCGCAGCTTGATGTGTTCCGGCCCGTCGTCCTCCATGGAAAGGCCATATCCGTAGCGGTCGAAAAGATACGATATAGGCTCAACGTACTCAAACGGCACGCTGATGCTGACTTCCTGCCACATTGATTTGTTTTCTCCACCAAGAGACCCGGCTATCTCGCTGCCGGGTCTTCTGACTAGGCTCAGTTTTAGTGAGAGGCCGGCCATCCTCGCCGCAGCGGGACTTAGACCTCCCGACGCGGCCGGTTAACTCAAGACATCCTTGATGCGGTCAAAGATACCCTTTTCCTTAACTGAGGAATCGCCGGTTTCGTCCTCGTCCCAGGGGTCCCCTTCTGCATCCAGTCGTTGGTGAGCAGGATCTTCCACCGAGGCGCTTTCCTGGTCCCGCTCCGCCTCGTGCTGGCCAAAGCTGGGATCGAAAGACCGGGCCAGCTCCTCCAGGAGCTTTCGCTGGCTGCTCGATAGCTTCTTTGGAACCTGAACGTCGGCATAAACTCTCAGGTCCCCTTTCCGCCCGTTCTGGACATGCTTGATGCCCTTGCCACGAATACGGAACTCTGAGCCGTGCTGGGTCCCTCCCGGGATCTTGAGCGAAGTGTCTTCACCTTCCAGCGTAGGGACCAGTTTTTCTACCCCAAGGGCCGCCTCCGCCAAATTCAAGGGGAGGACATAGAGCAGGTCATAATCGTCACGCTCAAACACTCGATGGGGGCGCACTTCCACCTGGATGTAAAGGTTGCCCGGCGGTCCGCCGTTGGCCCCCACGTTGCCCTCGCCCGTGAGGCGGACCTGCATACCATCCTGGATGCCAGCCGGTATATTTACGACGGTTTTGCGGTTGCGCCTTTCCATGCCCGCGCCCCGGCATCCGCCGCAGGGATTTTCGATGGTGCTTCCCTTGCCCTGGCACGCAGGGCACGTTGCTACCTGGGCGAACTGGCCGAAAACACTGCGCTGGGTACGTCGGACCTGCCCGTTGCCACCACATGTTTCGCAGGTGTTTATGGGAGTGCCAGGTTCATTGCCGGCTCCGGAACATTGATGGCAGATTTCCACCCTGGAAACATCAATCTCCCGTTCAATCCCGAAGGCCGCATCCTCAAACTCCAGCGTCACCCGTTGCTGAAGGTCGCTTCCGCGCTGGGGGGCCCGGCTGCGTCGGCCGCCGGCTTCGCCGAAGAAGGAATCAAATATATCCCCGAATCCGCCAAATACATCAAAGCCGTCGAAGGGCCGGTCGAAACCGCCGCCATTGACTCCGGCGCGCCCGAAGCGGTCATATTGAGCCCGCTTGGAGGAATCGCTGAGAACCTGGTAGGCCTCGTTGATCTCCTTGAACTTCTCCTCGGCGTCGGGTTCCTTATTGCGGTCCGGGTGATATTCCATGGCCTTCTTTCGGAAGGCCCGGCGAATCTCTTCCTCGGAGTCCTGCCGGTTAACGCCCAGGACCTCGTAATAATCGGTTTGAGCCATTAAATCCCATCCTGAACTAAAGGGCAGGCCTTGTTCGCCTGCCGAAGCAATTGGGTCAAGAACACTGGGCTACATTATAGCCCAGAGGAGAAATGCCTCTCAATGAGGCCGGGTCTTCGTAACAGTTCAGCGCAATACGAGGGTCGGACCTTGGAACGCGCCATTCCAGCGAAAGACGGTGAGGCAGATCAGGCCGGCAGGAAAACGCGACCTACTCAGTTCTCTTACCATTGCTTTCCGAGGTAAGCCAAAGTAAAATCTCTGGCCGGCGAAATGACCTACTCCGCGGCTGAAGTTTGAACGGTATAGACAATCGGCAGCAAGTATATATACTGTCTCCGGAAGAAATTAAAAGGTGATAAGCCCCCTGGACTCCACACGGATTCAAGGGTTTCCCATCGGCCGCCAACCGGAAGAAATCACAGCGAGGGTTAGATATGGCCTTAATGACACCGGACCCAACCTTTTACCCATCCGCCCGTCTGGCGATACAGGCGCCACCAGAGCGATTGGGCTACGTGGCAGTCTTGAACACCAATGGCCAACCCGACGCCATGTCGGTAGTTGACCTTGATCCCGAGTCGCCGACTTACAGCACCATTGTTAATTCCCTGGATATGCCCAATGTTGGCGACGAACTACACCACTTTGGCTGGAACGCGTGCAGCGCCAGTCTTTGCCCCTATGCCCCCCATCCGCATCTTGAGCGCCGTTATTTGATCGTACCCACCCTGCGAACTTCAAGGATCTACGTAATTGATACCAAGCCGGACCCCTTCAGTCCGCAGGTAGTCAAGACGGTGGAAGCCGACGTAATTGCCAACCGTACCGGTTACAGTCGGCTGCATACGGTCCACTGTGGGCCCGATGCCATATACCTCAACGGTATCGGTTCCGCTGAGGGTGGCGCGCCCGGCGGAATTCTCCGAATTGACCACAATACTTTCGAGCCCCTGGGCGCATGGGAACTGGACCGGGGTCCCCAAACCCTGGCTTACGACTTCTGGTGGCACATGGGCCTGGACGTTGCGGTGACCAGCGAATGGTGCACCCCGGACCTGTTCGAGAACGGTCCCTCTTTGTCCGATATTGTGGCTGGCAATTACGGGCACAAGATTCACTTCTGGGACCTGCGGCGCCGGCGTCACCTGCAAGAGGTTGACTTTGGCTCCGAGAACCAGATGGTCCTGGAATTGCGCCCATCTCACAATCCCACCAAGGCTTACGGGTTTGTGGGCGTGGTAGTCAATAATCAGGACCTGTCATCCTCGGTGTGGACCTGGTACCAGGATGGAGACAAGTGGGCGGTTACCAAGGTGATTGACATTCCTGCCGAACCGGCCGACCCTGCCCTGTTGCCCGAGGCGCTGAAGGGGTTGGGCGCCGTTCCGCCCCTGGTGACCGACCTGGACCTGTCTCTGGACGACAAGTTCCTTTATGTGTCCTGCTGGGGAACCGGCCAGATGCGGCAGTATGACGTCTCTGACCCCTTCGATGCGAAGCTCACCGGGGTCGTCGAGCTGGGCGGTATAGTCAACAAGAGCGCCCACCCCAAGTCCGGCCCCCTGATTGGCGCGCCCCAGATGGTGGAGATCAGTCGGGATGGGCGTCGCGTTTATGCGACCAACTCCCTTTACAGTTCCTGGGACGACACCTTCTACGACAACATAACCGGGTGGATGGCCAAGTTCAACGTTAATCCGGAAGGCGGCTTGTCCCTGGACGAGGACTTCTTCGTGGACTTTGGAGAAGGCCGGGCCCACCAGGTTCGTCTGGAGGGCGGGGACGCCTCTTCAGATTCCTTCTGCTACCCCTAGCTGGCTGCGCTATGTTGGGCGCGCTTCCGGTTCATGCCGAACCTGCTGCTATAGCTACCCTGGGGCCGCTAATTGGTTTGGCGGCCCTGGGCGCTTTTCACGGCATGAATCCGGCCATGGGCTGGTTGTTTGCGGTCAGCCTGGGCCTGCAGCGGGAAAACGTTCGGGCCATAGGCAGCGCCGTCCTCTACATTTCCCTGGGGCATGTGGCCTCGCTCCTGGTCGTGGCGGTCGTCCTGGCCCTGGCAGGCTACTTCGTACCTCTTTTCTGGGTAAGGATCGCGGCTGGCGTGTTCCTGACAGGATTCGGCATTTACAAGCTGGCGCTTTACTACCGGCACTTTCGCTGGGTAGGAATGAACGTCAGTGGCCGCGATCTCATTGCCTGGTCCTTTCTGATGGCTACATCCCACGGCGCAGGGCTGATGCTTGCACCCGTAATCCTCAATTTGGAGGAAGAAGGAGCGGGCGCTCCCGATCTTGACCATCACGCCGGCCTCCTGGACCTGTCGGATACCGCTGCAGCGTGGGGCATTGGTCTCACAGTGCACACCCTGGCCATGTTAACGGTGATGCTGGCCATCGCCCTTATAGTCTATAGAAAGCTGGGGCTGGCATTTCTCAGGAGAGGGTGGCTGAACGTGGACCTGCTGTGGTCTGCGGCCCTGATACTGGCAGGCCTGGCAACCCTTACCCTGGCTTTTCTGTAGGCGCTGCGCCTTCCTGGTAAAGCTACGTTTTCGGCTTCCACGCGGTTTCGGCGGCGTACCTGGGCGCTTCTCAGTTTCTTGACATCAGCTAGCGCAAACAGTACGATAGTCATTTAGGGGAGTTTTTCCCCTAAAGCGAATACCTAGACGGGAAGGAAGGGAGAACGCATGGAAATAACAATTTTCCTTACCGTCCTGGCGGTCGCAGGGATAGCTGGAACGGGAGTAGCCTTGTGGCTGGTTTACCGTTCCAGGGTTGATGGCAAACGGGTAGAAAATGCGAAGGAAGAGGCCAATACGGTCATAGTACAAGCGGAGGAGGAGAAACGGCGGATCCTCCTTGAAACCCAGGAAGAGGTCCTGAAGCTCAGGTCAACCGGCGAGAATGAAATAAAGGAGCAGAGACAGGAGCTAAATCGCCTGGAGCGCCGCTACCTGCAGCGGGAGGAGCAACTGGAAAAGAAGGGCGAAGCGCTGGAAAAGCAGCGAATCTCCCTTACGGCGAAAGAGTCGGAAGTTGAACAAACCCTCGAACAGGTAAGCGAACTAAAAGACCAACAGATTCGCGCCCTGGAAGAAGCTGCCGGAATGACGGTGGATGAAGCCAGGGATCTGATTGTTAAGGAAGGCGAAGAAAAGGCCAGGCACGAACTGGCCCGCCGGACCTATGATCTTGAACGTGAGTACAAAGTCACCGCAGAAGAAAATGCCCGCCGCATAATTACCCTGGCCATTAACCGTCTGGCCACTGATGTTGTATCAGAGACCACGACTTCCATAGTTTCCCTGCCAAACGATGAGATGAAGGGCCGTCTCATTGGCCGTGAAGGGCGGAACATACGAGCGCTGGAGTCAATGACGGGTGTTGACATTGTAATTGATGACACCCCTGAAATTGTGACCCTATCCTGTTTTGACCCGGTGCGCCGGGAAGTGGCGCGCCTTGCCCTGGAAAGGTTGGTCAGCGACGGTCGCATCCAGCCTGCCCGTATCGAAGACACGGTAAATCGGGCCCAGGTTGACATCGAGCAGACCATCTGGAAAGCCGGAGAGCAGTCCACTTTTGACGTGGGACTCAGCGGCATCGATCCGGAACTGATCCGCTACCTGGGGCAGCTGAAGTACCGCTACAGCTACGGCGAAAACGTGCTCAAGCATTCCATAGAGGTTTGTCTGTTGTCCGGAATGCTGGCCGCAGAGGTCGGAGCTAACATCCAGGTTGCCAAGGTTGGCGGCTTGCTGCACGATGTGGGTAAGGCCCTTACCCATGAGGTGGCAGGTCCTCACGCTGAAATTGGCGCCGAGCTGGCCCAGAAGTATGGCATCAACCATAATTCGTACCTGTCCATTCTCGAACATCACGACGATGAACACTCAACCATTGAGTCCTTTATCGTAGCCAGCGCTGACGCCATAAGCGCTGCCCGACCGGGAGCCCGTAAGGAATCTCTCGAGCAGTACGTAAAGCGGCTTCGGGAGCTGGAAGATACCGCCATAGGTTTTGGCGGCGTGGAACGAGCCTTCGCCATACAGGCCGGGCGTGAGGTGAGGGTCATGGTCAAACCCACTGATATTGACGATATCGGATCGGCTGAGCTGGCCCGCGACATTGCCCGGAAAGTGGAAGAAGACCTGGTCTTCCCCGGACAGATCAAGGTTACGGTTATTCGGGAAACGAGGAACGTGGAAATAGCCCGATAAGAACAACCTCCGGCGCAATAAGCTCGGTAAGGTATTCCGTGGGTCGCTATCTTGCGGTCCGCGACAACTGGACACCAGGCCCAAGAGCCGGAATTCTCGGCCCTTGGGCCGTATTTGTTAGCGCTGCTGCGAGCCGTCGGCAACCGGTCGGAGATCTGGACAGAAAAAGCGCAAGTTATCCGCGTGAGCGCATTAGTACCGGTGTAAAGACTATGGTCAGCGCAAGCGGCAAGAGGAAAAGCCAAGTTGCGAATCCTAATGATCGGTGACATCATCGGCCAGCCTGGCAGGCGAGCGATACAACGGATTTTGCCGGACCTTCGCCAGGAATTCAGCATTGACAAGGTCATTGCCAACGGAGAAAACGTTGCCGGGGGGTTCGGTATCACACTGGAGACCGCTGAGGAACTCCTGGATAGTGGTGTGGACGTATTGACGTCAGGCAACCACATCTGGGACCAGAAGGAAATCATCCCCCACATGGATGAAGGGCTGCCCCTGATCCGGCCTGCCAACTATCCGGACGCGCCGGGTCGGGGTTACCTGGTCCAGGACGGCGTGATGGTGCTGAATCTCATGGGCCGAGTGTTCATGCCTACCCTAGACTGTCCCTTTCGGGCGGCGAGCGCCCTCCTGGATGAAGCGCTCCACGAATCTGATCCTAAGGTAGTAATCGTAGATTTTCATGCCGAGGCTACCTCGGAAAAGCAGGGGATGGGGTGGTACCTGGATGGCAAAGTCAGCGCTGTTTTGGGCACCCATACCCATGTAGGTACTGTGGACGCTCGAATACTTCCGAGGGGCACTGCGTATCTCACGGATGTGGGTATGACCGGACCGGTTAATTCCGTGATTGGCAGCGATACCAACGCGGTTCTGGACCGGTTCCTTACCGGCTTGCCCCAGCGCTTTTCCGTGGCCCGTGGCCCGGTAATGATGAACTCGGCCCTGATTGAGATAGACGACGAGAATGGCAGGGCACTGTCAATTCAAAGAATAGACCGCATGGTGGAATAATATGGAAGGACTTGTAGATCTTCATCTTCATACCCTGGCATCGGACGGACGTCTAACGCCTACCGAGCTTGTGAACCTCATTGCCAGCAAAGGCGTAACGGTGGCGGCCATTTCCGACCACGATACTACTGACGGCATTGCCGAGGCCGTTCAGGCGGCGTCGGCCCATCAAAACCTGGAAGTCATTCCTGCCATAGAGTTAAGCACCGACATACCCGGCGATGAGATTCACATGCTCGGGTATTTCCTTGAATACGAAGATGAGGAATTTCAGGGAATTCTGCGCCGCTTTCGGGAAGGCAGGGTGGAGCGGGGCCGCATGATGGTGGAGAAGCTGGCGGCCCTGGGTAAACCCGTGGACTGGGAGCGGGTGAAAGCCTTTGCCGGTGATGGTTCGGTGGGTCGGCCACACATTGCCCTGGCGATGGTTGAGGCCGGCTATTTCAAGGAGCCCAAGGAAGCCTTTTACGAGTATCTTGGCCGTAACGGCCTGGCCTATGCCGAACGGGAGAAGATGACGCCAGAGGAGGGCGTCGAAATGCTTGCCAGGGTGGGCGGTTCCGCCGTCCTGGCCCACCCCGCCGGGCTGGAAGACCTGGACACCAAGGTCGCTCAGCTGAAGGAAGCCGGACTGGTGGGGATGGAAGTCCACTACGCAATGTACTCCGAGGAGACCATACAGAGGCTTCTGGAGGTCGCTAACCGCCACGGCCTGATTCCCTGCGGTGGCAGCGACTACCACGGCCTTGGCAACACCGGAGAACAGGAACCGGGGCTTCTTGGCCCGCCGATGGATTCAGTCGAAAAGCTGATGGAGAATTCCCGCAGCATAGTCAGGAAACGCTGAACCGTCCGCCGACTGTTGAATGGTCCTGGAACTGTTAGGTCTCTACCTCTATTCCTACCTGGCTGGCTCGGTACCAACGGCCTACCTGATTGCTAGGGTAGTAAAGGGCATTGACATAAGGGAATACGGCAGCGGCAACGTCGGCGGCTCCAACGTCATTCGGCAGCTCGGGAAAAAGTGGGCCATGCCCCTGGCCGGTATCGAGTTTTTTCTTAAGGGACTCTCTCCGGTATTGTTCGCCTACCTGCTGGCGGAGCAGAGTTCGGAACTGCAGCGGACCTCTGCGTTGTTCCTGCTATCGCCGCTGATTGCTCTGGCGGGCAACAATTGGTCAGTATTCCTGGGGTTCCAGGGTGGACGGGGGCTTATGGTAGTCTGCGGAATGCTGATTGCCCTGGTTCCCCTGTTGTTCCTGGTAGCCATTTCCATCTATTTGGTGGGCTGGAGAGTCAGCAAAAGCTCCGCAGTGTGGGCGCTGCTAGCGCTGCTCTTGCTTCCCGCATTGCCCCACCTGCCGGGAGGAGCGCTGGCCCTGGACTGGCCGGGCCTCTGGAACTGGGCAGCAAATGGTCAGCCTATTCGGGTAATTCCAGCTCAGATTGTTGCCATCAGCTGGTTCGGTCTGGCAATTCTTGGGCTGGTGGTGGCCAAACGCTTGATGTCCAATACCCTGCGCTTCCCTGAAGATACTTCCAGGGGCGGGGTAATGCTGAACAGGTTGGTCCACGACCGGGACGTGGACAATCGGGAAGTTTGGGTCAGCCGTGCCC
>JAPPJA010000344.1:1641-8970 GCA_028874675.1 Chloroflexota bacterium | reverse complement strand
AGAATTCCAGCCCCAGACCCTATCTCTCACAACAAGTTTGACTGAGTACTAGTGTTCTGGTAACCTATTCTAGTTGTTTGGCTGATAAATACACGCAAAAGAACCCAATCCGGTTCCTCCCATTTGAGCCATTCTGCGTTACGCATGGCCCGAAGAAGGGCATGTAGCACCCTCAGCAAGTCCAGTGTGGCAGAGGACAGGCAAAGAGACACTATGCACTTTCCATATACAGCGTCAGGAAAACGCGACGTTCCCGCCACCAACCTGTAAGCAAGGACGCCCCATCCATTAATTCGGGTTCCGATTGCCGTGCAGAAATTTACTGCTCCCGAGAATCCCACACGCCGATTTCGCCCAAGTAGTCCTCGAAGGTGTAAATGATCAACGCTTCGGTACCTTTACCGGCGTTAAACAAAGCAACGTAAATATGTATACTAGCATAATCCTTTTCTTTGTTTCCTATCTGCTATTTCATTGGGGTTGGGCGGATTCAATAATACTTGGGCATATTTGGCCCATACTAGCAGAAATCAACTGCCCGCTTTGCACGCCGCCAAAGTCAATCCGGGATACGGCGTTCAAAAACGTCGGTAGCCAAGTTTTCTCCTGCGTTATGCTAGACAAGGTTACGAGCAGGACTCCGTGTATGTCGTAATAGAAATCCAGACATGCCGTGGCGTTGCTCCCCAAGTCTGCGTCCTCGAAGACACCGAACCTTGTCTCCGGTCGAATCTGAACAAAGAACTCCCTTAGCGGTGGCGGATTGGCGTTTGCGCAGTAACTTTCGAAGTCGTCTCCATACCCGGCTTGGAGTTCCCACAAGAAGAGATTGATGCTCGGGCCTTGGGTGCGGTAGGCCTCGGCGTCAATTTGCTTCCTAAAGGTACCATATGCCTTACAGTAGGCTTGTGCTTGCTCATAAGGCGTCCAAGTTGGTAAGGGCGTATACATAGGCGTGGGCAAGCGAGTGGGGGCCGTGAAGGTAATCTGGGCGGGACGCACCGTAGGCTCCCCGGTAGCAGGGGAACACGCAAGCGCAAAACACAGGAACAGTAAGGGTAGATACCAGGCTTTCATTATATCCGGTACCAGAACCAAATAAAGAAGGCCAAAACTGCGCCACCCCTTGACAGGCCCAGGTGAGGACGGGAGTAAAATGGAGTGTGGAGGCCCGATTGCCGAGTTGGTCCAGGCGAGTGGCCCGCAAGCATTTTATCAGGGTTCAATTCCAGTTCTGGCCTCCAACGCTGACTATACCAACCAACGGGTGAACCGGGCAAGACCTAGACGCCCCGCCCAATCCTGCAAGGGCAAGCGGCGCCAGCATTTGCCGGCTTTTACCTCATGGGAGGTCTTGTATGACGACGAGTTCGGATGACAGGGAAGGCTTGGAATACCTGGCAGGGCAAATACACGCCCTTACTGTGGCTTTAGCGATTATATGCTCCGCGTTGCCCGGCGACCAAAAGGGCCAAGTTGCTGATCTATTGGCGAAGGAGCTAGACCCGGATAACCTGTTGCTTCCGCCGGCCACATCGGACGCGGCAACAGGGGGGTTCATCAATCGGCTGGAAATGATTGTTGATGCGTTAAGGGCATAGAAGGTTCGGTGCGCCCCGCCAAACTCCGGGTCAGTCCCAAGCTCGTACATCGAGTGAATCAGTACCACGATGTTGTGCCAAAGGACCTTGGCCAGCGCCTCACTAACCTGAGCGGTCGGGTCTTGGCCCTAACGTGCTTCCAAACTTGTCCTTAACCTGGGGTTGCACTTCGTTTGTGAATCTCCAGGACACCCATACCCTATGGGGCCGTATTTGCGGGACCTTTTCTTTGTATGAAAACTGCACGGTAGTGTAAAATACCATTTTGACAATATACCTGCGAGAGAGCGGAGCAAAGGTGGTTATGCCAGTCCAACGTACCGCCCAGGAGACCGGACGTCTCGGCGACGAAATGTACGAAAGAGATATCCGTCCAAAGGTTGAAGCAGCCCACTTCGGAAGAGTTATCGCCATTGACGTGGACAGTGGGGACTAATCCGTTGCCGACACTGCTCGTTCGGCAGCTAGGGGCCTGCGGGAGCAAAACCCAGACGCCTCAGTCTGGTTGATGCGGATTGGATACCCTACGTTGAGGCGGTTCGGCGGCGGGTCCTCGCGGAGGATGGGTTGATAGAAGGGGTGGTGAACTCCGCCTACGAAGCGACTGTCTCCCTTTCCTTGCGCGGCCCGACGGGGCAGACACGAGAAATCAAAGCCGTAATAGATACCGGCTACGACGGATTTCTCACCTTGCCCACGGCGACAATTGAAGAATTGCAGCTAACATTCCTGGCGCCAAGCCGGGCGACCTTGGCCAACGGAGCCGTGGAAACATTCAATGTCCACGATGCCACGGTCCTGTGGGACGGCCACTTGCGAGACATCGATGCCGACGCGACGGGCAACGTCCCCTTGGTGGGCATGCTACTCCTAGACGGGTACGATCTGAACATCCAAGTCCGGGAGGGAGGGCGCGTCGTCATCCGGGCTGGAGGCTAGCAAGAGTATCTCCTAACGGAGCCCTTGATTTGAGTACGGAGTGAGCACTCCCGACGCCTCTTCTTGTCAAGATTGTCCAGGGTATCGCCTTATGTTGCCGCTTGACTCATGGAGTCCATCGCGTCAGATTCAGGCAGTCGGCCCATGGGTTTTGAGAGGAAGATCAATGACTACAGACAGTCGAAACAGGTCAGCACGCAGCGCCTTCGCTGGAGAGTTGCGAAAGCACATGGAGTGCTGGACCGGCTACAAGCACTCGGATCCTCCCTACTGGCTCCACTGGACTGACGGTGTTTATCAACCTTACCGGAGTTCCGCCAGGGAAATGGTAAAGGCCGATTCGGTCTCATTGCACAAATATGCCAGGCACCTGCTCAGCTCCCAGGTTTTCGCCTTTAACCTATTCCTGCCCTTTCGGGAGGGTAATTGGAGTCACTTATCGCTAATTGTCGGCGAGTTCATTTAGGAGGATATCCTCGTAGACCGGGTGGCATTTGAGTGGGTGCCTCCGGGACACCTGCTTTGCGAGACCGACGGAGAGTGGCCAGCGCCGAAGGAACCCGCAACAGCCGTGGAGGTCGTTTTGTGGTGCCGCCTTCGGAACGGTCACCGGGGAGCGGTCCTGCTGGAAGTAAAGCTTACCGAGGACAAGTTCACCCAATCGACTGTTACCTCACCCGTCCCTACCGGAAAAGCCGGGACCGGAGGTACTGGAGAATCTTCGCCGCCAGTTACGGCAAAATGAGCCAGGCCTTTCCTCATGCGGACCTATCCGGTGCGTGTCCCTTTGCCTACGACATGCAGCAGCCAATGCGCAACCTGGCCATCGCCCGATCCCTAGAGCAGGAGGACGTGGTGCAAAAGGCTTGGTACGGGCTGTGCCCACACCACCAGAACACGGATGTGTCCGGTCACTGGTCAATGTGGCAGGACTTGTTGGGAGAAACAACTCCAGCACCCATGATTCCCGCGTCTACGGTCTTGAGGGCTGGAGAAGAAGCGGGCCTCGCCGACTGGGCCTCCTACATGCGTAGCCGATACCGACTCTAGGAGGCCATTATCGCTATTCCTACACCGGCCTATGACAGAGCCCCTTCCGTTCTGTTTCGGGAACTGCTTTCACCCGGCGGATTCCTGTCGCCTCTGGTTGGGTTGGCTCCCAGAGAGCTTCACGGTTACCGGCATGATGTCCACTTCCGGGCGCGGGACGATCTCCACGTTTATCGTGGCCTTTCCCGGTTGTTCGATGCTAGGCTGGTCTCCGACTCTGAACTGAACCTGACCGCCCATCCTACTTACCAAGCTCAGCCCGGTGCGGAGAATTTCCTGCGCCGCTGGGACGTGCACGACCCTGGCTTTTCTGGAGATATGCACCGTTACATCAACGAGATAATGGTGTCTTCGTCATTCCTGAGCGCAGAGGGTGCCGTGCAGGACCGGTGGTCCCGGGTCAATTTTCCTTGGACTCCCTTCGACCGTGAAGGTGTTCTTGGTGGACCCCACCGCACCGGCAGGGAATTTGCCCGGGTGGATCTGGCTCTAGCCGAGTTGAAGGAACTGGCTACAGTTGAGCGTTGGCCGATCCCAACAGCAACGGGAACTGCGGTGGATCAACTGGCGGTCGATACAGAGGGAAGACTGGTCCTGCTGGAACTCAAGGACGCTCGCAAGCGCAGCAGCGACGTATATTACTCGCCCTTCCAACTGCTACAATATGTGTGGGAGTGGAATGACGTGTTGGCAGCGGTGAGAAGCAACATACAGGCTGTCATTGACGCACGTGTTGAGGTGGGGCTTACATCCGGCGGGCTTCCGCCATTAGAAGGAGGGATAAGGGCCGCTGTGGGGTTCGGAGCCGACCTCCGCAGTCCTGAGGTCCGGCGCCGGTATTGCCTGGTGCTTGATGTGGTCGGCAGTTATCTTCCTGATAGCATTGCTCCAATGGAAACCTGGGCCATCAGCGAATCGGGACCGGTCCCGCTGATTTGATATCAAGGAGTGTCATGACAACTGAGTGGAAGGTGGAGACAGGCTGAAGGGGAACAAGGAGGCCTAGACATGGAATTGATCGACCTTATCAAGAACGCCCCTTGGCGGGAGGCGGTGACCTACCGTGACACCTGGCCTCACGAATACGTTCTGGTGCAAAAAGATGGGCAGGGGGAATTGATGGGCGCGGTGCGCGACCGGATGAAGTCAGGAGAGGGCTTTGCGGGTCGTTTCTTCCACACTACGCCCACATACCTGATTGTTGGCGACTACAAGTACTGGTTCATGACCGACCACGACTTAATCGACTTGAATCAAGACCATACGGAACATGCCCTGAACCGAGCGCTGCTCTACCGGGATCGCAGGGATTTTGTTATCCAGCCGGGGGACACTGGGAGGCGGGAAGACTACCCGGCAGAGCCAGCGCGAGGGTGATTTATTCGCGAACGACGCGAAGGGGCACGAAGATAGTTTGAAGCTGGAGGGACGGTTAGTTATGGCTATGAGAGAGTTGGGCAAATTAGAAAGGGTGGAAATCACCGACATATGGCCGCACGAAGAGCGCAACTTCACCAAGTGGATGGCCGCAGACCTTAGCCACTTAAATGAAGCTGTAGGAATGGACCTACAGGTGATTGCGCGCGAATACCGCACCGAGGACCGTGGCAGGGTAGATATCCTGGCACAAGACAAGAAGAGCGGTGGAAGGGTGGTAATAGAGAACCAAATTTTTCCCTCCGACAACGACCACTTCCTGAGGATGATCGGCTACGCGGCGTCCACGGAAGCCAAGTCTATTATCTGGGTTGCCCGTGACTTTCATGATGTCCACATCAAGATGCTTAGGTGGTTGACCTGGTTAGAGGTAGAGGTATTTGGTGTCAAGATAAGCGCAGTCAAGATTGGAGAAGCATATGCTCCCCAGTTCGACGTGGTGGTCAGCCCCGAACAAGCAGCGAACCATGCCGACGAGAGCACAGACAAAGGCCCCAACATCTATGCGCGTTTCTACCGCCCATTAACTGCAACATTAAGAACACAGGGAATTTATGCGATGGGCGGCCGCCAAGGAGGATGGACCGGAAGGTTTCGCAGGTATAGGTTCGGAGTAGTTTCGGAAGACTCTGGAATATCGCTTTACTCCGTCCTTGGTATGAATGGGCGATCTTGTGAGGTCGGATTGGTCCTTAACGGTGAAAACCAAACGCAAATTTACGATAAGTTGTATGATGATCGAGACGAATTGGCAAAAGCAATGGGCCAGTTCGACATCAACTGGCTAAGGGACGAAAGGGCGTCGTACATTTCAACTCAAGGTGATGCAATTGCTGACCATGAAGAAAACTCTCTTGAAGATGGCAGAAACTGGATGAAAGACAAATTAATGACTCTTCAAGCAGTATTCCGGCCAACATTGGAAGAAATCAACAGTAATTTAGAGCAATGAGCTCCGTTCCTGACTCTACCACTTGGCCATTCAGTTCCCTTATTTCAAAGCTGGCCATTGCCTATCGGTGGTTTGGGGCTTAAGCTATCGGACATCAGTTCCATCCAAATCGACTGCCCAAGAATAACTCAGTTTTGAGTGTTGATTGAGAAATTGGGATGGTCTGATCTGGGCCGAATCGAGATTGCGGCTAACAAGGGAAGGTGGACTGCGAGGGATAATTGACCTCCCTAGCACATAATGTGCTGAGGCTGGTGCGCAGGTTGAGCCTTGGGTTCGGGCCACCGGTACCAACAACGCCAGCAGCAGCGGTCGCCAATATGGGTATGCAGGACCCTCCGACGGTCGCGGTGCAAGGTTAACTGGTGCCGTACCGGCATTTTCTCGCCTACCTGCTAGTCAGAGGGGTTCGACATGTCAACCATCGAGCCTGGCGCAGCCGTCGCCCATTTATTCAACACTCCCCTCCATCAACGTCGCCATCCGCGGCTATGTTCGGACCTACGCCCTGTGGCACGGCAGGCCGCAGACATCCTGGCATTTCGGCGTGTCCCGCCACACCCTCTGGCACTTCACGGAATGGAGACACCTGGGCCAGACCATGACCCGTGCGGTGCTCAAGGCAGTGGGAGACACCCACGACACAATCGCAGCGGCGGCTTGGGCCATCACTGCGGGCCGCCTCCTGCGGCGAGCCGCCGGCTGGAGACAGCCACTGGCGGCAACCCAGGAGGACACGCTGCGGTTCCTGTGAGCCGCGTCGGTAATGACAGTTGCCCACTGACGGCTACGGCTTCCGGCTATTACGCTGAAGATATGGCATTCTCACGAGAGCTAATACTGGACGCCCTGGCCCGGCTGCCGTTCACCGATGCGGGGGAACTGGCACTGATCTTGGGCGAGCCGCTGGCGACGGTCCACCGCGCCCTGACCGGCCTGCTGAGAGACGGCCTGGCCGGGCGAGCCAGCCACGGCACGAGTCACCTGCCGTCCAGCCACCGCTACTACCTCACGAAGAATGGTATCGCCGAGGCCGCCGATGTCCTGGACTACGATGCGCCCTCGGACTTCGTGCGGGCCTACCCCGTGTCCCGGCAGTGGCTGACGCTGCTGTTGCGCCGCATGGACGCGGTGGCCCCGGTGTACCGCCTGGCTGCAACCCTGTCCCCGGGCGTGGACGGACTGGAAACCCGGGTGGAGTTCCAGCGCCGGGGTCGGTTCGACGCGGTGATCACCCTCCGCAATGGCCGCACCTTCGGCGGCGCCGCCCCCCGGGCGCCCACCCGCCGGCGGCGCCGGCCGAGGCCCCCCGCCGGGCCGCAGCCCCCCACAGCCCCCCCCCCCCCCCCC
>JAPPJA010000344.1:0-1631 GCA_028874675.1 Chloroflexota bacterium | reverse complement strand
GGGGTGGGTGGGGGGGGGGTTGTTGGTTTCGCTGTCCTCTCCGCGCTCGGCTGCGCGGCGGCGCTGGCCGGCGCCGCGGCGGCGCCGCCCCCCCCCCCGCCGCTCCCTCTACGACCGGCTGCGGGCCATCGCCGAGTACCGCCACAACCGCCGTCCCTCCGTGGTGCTGGTGCTGGTCCCCAGCCCCTGGGAACAACGGCTCACCGACGAGTTCTGCTTGAACGCGTGCATCAGGGACTATTACGTCGCCGTGGAGAACCGGGACACTCTCGAAGCTTGGGACCGAACGGTCTGGATTTCGTCCAACTGTACGTTCGATAAGATATACCACACCCTGGAGCAGGTGGTCTCCGGCCCACGGCAGCAGGAGGTTCCACCCGGAGGCGCCGGAGCGCAAGCGGGCTACCCTGCCCGACCCGGAGCGGATGGTAATGGCAGATGTGCAACCGGGGAGATGGGTTACAAATAGACCAGGGACCTAGGTAACACTTTTGTTGGGGTGCGCAGCACCCTTTTGGCGTACCTGGTCCAGGTGATGGGCACGACCATCGCCAACCTGGGGGGAGGGACCAGGCGCTAACTTGCGTGAACGACAACTGCTGGCGTTTCTTCCGCCACCGATGCCTCCGAAAACCTCGCGACGGTCCCTTTCTCCTTTCATCGAGAAAGGGACCGTGAACTTTGGTAATGGCACCTTCCATACTCAGCCAACTCCTGTCCAGAACATTCAGTTAGTCAAAGCTTTCCCGTCCCACTCACCAATATTCCAGGAATACTTCGGCGGCGCCCGGTTGCTGCGAGCGCAGTTGGGCGGTGGACCCCGATCAGATGCCGTAGCGTCCAGGGCTTTCCACGGGGAGCCGCCGCTCAGGAATTAGAAGATGCCGTCGGCGCAGGTGCGGTCAGGAACCCGTGGATGACCGACGCCAATCCGGTGGGTGTCCACACGCGGGGGTATCAGAGATCTGGAAAGAATTGGTGCTTGAGTGGTCTTGGCCGACCGCCTAAAATGGAAGAGATTGGGGGTTTTGACTTGATTATCGCCCAAGCTAATATGCAATCTCAGTTACCCTACCCATGATACCAATGCACATTTCTAGCTGAGTTTAGGATAGATACTAAGCGGCGCAGGTGCGGCCATTCTGCATAGAGTCCGGAGCGTAAACACCAAAGGGCAACATATATGTGCCGCCAAGAATGGATGCTGTCTCAGTGTCCCAAACGCAAAAGAGACGGCATACAGGGCATTCGGAGTAGGCTACCGAACCCCTCCCCACCAACAGAAAAAGGCCCCATACATGAACCTGCCAGGGAAGGACGCCGAATAGCGACGTCCTCCCTTTGATTGTGGCACGCTGGCGGTCAGAACAGCCGCAGCGTCTCAGGTTGCGGCTGCTGTTCCGTTTCCACTTCCGCGTCGCTCTGGGCGGTTGCGGCCTGGGCCGCTCCCTGCTGGCGCCGGTTCCGCTGCCTGGGTGCAGGCGCGGGTTTCACGTAGGCCTGGTGCAAGGGTTCCTCCTCCCACCTGGCTTTTGCCCGGGCCACCACCGCCGGAAATTCGTCGGCCAGCCCGAACAGGTCAGGGTCGTCGAAGGACTCGATGTGCGGGTCCGCCGAGGGCCTCTGCACTC
>JAPPJA010000234.1 GCA_028874675.1 Chloroflexota bacterium | reverse complement strand
GTAACAAGGTAGCTGTACCGGAAGGTGCGGCTGGATCACCTCCTTTCTAGGGAGTAATTAACTCCTGCGGTCTCCCGGCTCTGCCGGGTCGCGCAGGGGCCATCTCCCAGGTCGAACGGTGAGTGTTCCGTTTCTCAAGCTTGTCTGGTTGAGCTTAGGCTCCCCGGCTGAATGAATCGGTTCCCTGTGAAAGCTCATCGAACATCTGGGCCCACTACGGTGGGCCAACCAACTCACTTTGATCTTCTCTTCCTTCTACTGTTCAGATGTTAAGGCGCCACTGAGAAGCCGGACCACCAGGTCCGGCTCTCTTCTTTCTCCTCCCCTCTCTTGTCCGCTCCTCGCCCGGATTCGGCGGTCCAGGTGTGGCAAAATCCCGCCAATCGTGCCATAATGTCCCCGCTCTAAATGCGGTGCGCCTCTCGCGTGAATCCGTCCGGATGTTCACGAAAGGCTTCAAACTTTCATCTGTCAGGCTACGGAAACAATTGGTTGACAACAGCCTTTCCCCCCACGGTGGTGTCCTCGTCGAACGGGTTGCCCCCCTCACATCGGGCGACCTTGACCGTGTTGCCCACCTTCCCCGCATTCCCGTCCGCGACCAGGTTGCCCGCGAGTGCGTCAACATCGCCTACGGCTTCTTCTCCCCCCTCGAAGGGTTCATGGGCAGCGCCGACCTCGATTCAGTGGCCCGCCGCATGACCCTGGACAGTGGCTACATCTGGAGCATCCCCGTAGTCTTCGACCTGTCCCGGTCCGAAATCGACCGGTTCGGCCTCAAAGCCGGCGAATCGGCCCTCCTCTCCTACCAGGACCAGCCCCTGGCCATTCTGGATGTCGAGGAGATCTACTCCTACGATAAGGAGTTCATGGCCCTTCAGGTTTACGGCACCGCCGATGAGGCCCACCCCGGCGTCCAGCGTACCTTTGCCTACAGTGACATGTTCGTAGCCGGCAAGGTCACGCTGGTGAACCCGCCCACCATCAACCCGCCCTTTGACCGTTACTGGCAGACCCCCCGCCAGCTCCGCCGGTCCCTGTCCGAAATGGGCTGGAGCAAGGTCGTCGCCCACCAGAGCCGCAACGTCCCTCACGCCGGTCACGAATGGCTGATGAAGGGCGCCTGGTTCGCCTCCGAGGCCGACGGTGTCCTGGTCAGCGCCGTAATCGGCGAGAAGAAACCCGGGGACTATATCGACGAAGCCATCGTCCTTACCCACGACCTGCTTCGGGAGGCCGGCTTCTTCCGCGAGGGGACCCACCTGACTTCCACCCTGATGTGGGACATGCGCTACGCCGGACCCCGGGAGGCGGTGTTCCACGCCCTCGTCCGCAAGAACCTGGGCTGCACCCATCACATGTTCGGCCGCGATCATGCGGGGGTGGGCAGCTACTACGACACCTACGCCGCCCACCGCATCTTCGACGACCTTCCCGACCTGGGAATCAAGTCGGTCCTGACCCTTGAGTGGTGGTACTGCCCCGTTTGTGGCAGCGTAACCTACGAGGGACTGTGCGGCCATCGGGACCAGAAACAGGACCTGGCCGGAACCCTCATCCGCCGTATCATTCAGGGCGGCGAGGAGCCCGCCCCCACCACCCTCCGCGCCGAAGTGCTGGAGGTGGTCAGGGACTGTGCCGAAAAGTACGGCTTCGGCTCGCCATTCGTTGAGGACAACTACCTTCAGAACCGCACCCCCGTGATGTCCATGCCCGTACTGGAGGTTGGCTGTACTTGTAGTGGAACAGCATAGTGGCAAAAGTGCGCCCCCGGCCCAAGCCGCCGGGGGCGCTGTTTTGGGATACAAGACAAGATCTGCAGGAGGAACCTATGCCTACCTTTGTTAATCCCACCGCCTGTAACGCCTGCGCAGGTGAACACGAGGGCCCCCTCTGCGTGTACATCTGCCCCAACGACCTCATGGCGTTGGACACCGAGGCGAACAAGGGCTTTAACCAGGAGCCTCAGCTATGCTCTGAGTGCTACGCCTGCGTCAAGCTCTGCCCGCAGGAAGCCATCCACGTCAGGGGCTACTCCGACTTCATTCCCCTGGGCGCTTCAGTGCAGCCCCGTCGCGTGGAAGGCGGCCTGACCTGGACGGTAACCTTCCGGAACGGAAAGGTCCTGGAGTTCACCTACCCGTCCCGCAGCACTCCCGTAGGCTCATCGGAACCCTACCGGAACTTCACCGAAGACCCCGTTGATGACCTCAAGGGCCAGGGGCTGGCCGGTGAATCCCTTTGGCTGGGGGTGGACACCCTGCCCACCATCCATGCCAGCAAGTAGCTGATCGAGTTAATTGAAATGGAGAGGCCCATCAATTATCAATCAGAACTGAGAGATTGCCTTAATAGGTTTCGTAGTGAAAACGGTTATCCCAAGAGAGCTGTGACCCTGACGCTAACTGCTCAGAAGTTGATAGTTCAATATGAGCCAAAAGGTGAACTCCCAAGCGTCGACAAACTTCGCCAGACTGGTAAGGAAATCGCCATAGCTTCCGGTACTGGCGCCGTAGTTATGGGCGGCGTGGCTATGCTTGTTGGAAGAACGTTACTCGGGGGAGTTGCGGCTCGGGTAGGTGTCGCTGGTGCTTTCGGGGCAATCGGTCTTGGGGTGTTGGGCCCAGCTGTGTTGATTGGCGGTACAATTGGAGGTCTGGGGTACACCGTCTATAAGATTGGGCGCAACAGAGAGCAGAACATTCAAGCCCAAGCCTTTGGACAGGAACTATTGAATCATTTGGGAATGTTTCAGCCTGAGAGCCCCCCGCCCACTGACTTGTTAATCGTAACATCGGCAGACCGGCACATTACGATAATTTACGATCCTGAGCTAGAGGAAATTAGGAGCATCTAGTTCAGTGCGGAAGCTAAATTGACTCGCTTCAAGAAAGCAAGCTTCGAGCCAACTGATATGGGAGATGAGAGGAAATTAAAATGGCAACGCCTACAGTAGAAACCGTCGAATGTGACATTCTGATTATCGGCGGCGGCATGTCCGGTTGCGGCGCCGCCTTCGAATCCAAGTTCTGGGGCAGCGACCTGAGGGTCGTCATCGCCGAGAAGGCCGTTATTGAACGCAGCGGCGCCACCGGCGAGGGTCTCTCCGCCATCAACTGTTACATGGGTCAGCGCTATGGCTGGAACACCCCGGAAGACTTCGTCAACTACGTGGTAAACGACATGATGGGTCTCGCCCGCGAAGACCTGGTCTATGACGTGGGCCGCCACGTGGACTCCTCCGTTCACCTGCTGGAAGAATGGGGCCTCCCCATCTGGAAGAAGGACGACGGAAGCTACGAACGCATTGGCCGCTGGCAAATTCCCATTCACGGCGAATCCATCAAGCCCGTAACTGCCGAACCTGCCCGCAAGGCCGTAGGCCGGGAGAACATCTACGAGCGGGTGTCCATTACCCACCTGATTACCGATGCCAACGACCCCAACCGCATTGCCGGCGCCGTGGGCTTCGGGGTCCGCGAAGACAAGGTCTATGTATTCAAGGCGCGGGCTGTCATCATCACCACCGGGGGAGCCTCCAATGTCTTCCGCCCCCGCTCCGTTAACGAGGGCATTGGCCGTACCTGGTACTCGGTGTTCGCCACCGGCTCTGCCTACGGCCTGATGATCCCCATTGGTACGGAAATGACCCAGATGGAGCACCGCTTCGTGCCCACCCGCTTCAAGGACGGCTACGGCCCCGTGGGCATGTGGTTCCAGTACTTCCACGCCCGGGTGACCAATGCCCTGGGCGAGGACTACACCGTGACCCGCGATGACGAGCTGGACAAGTTCCCTCCCTACGGACGCGCCGTGCCCACACCCACTCCGCTCCGCAACCATCAGATGTTCCTGGACATTCAGGCCGGCCTGGGGCCCATGTACATGCGCACTGAAGAGGCCATGCAGAAGCTGGCCGAGGGCGACCCCGAGAAGATGAACAAGGTCCGGGAGGAGGCCTGGGAAGACTTCCTGGACATGACCATCGCCCAGGCCCTTACCTGGGCCTCCCAGAATATCGAGCCCGAGGTAACCCCCTCCGAGGTCAACCTGGCCGAGCCCTACATTATGGGCTCTCACTCCGGCGAGGCTGGCGCCTGGGTCAGCGGCCCCGAAGACCTGGCCCCGCCGGAATACTTCTGGGGTTACAACAAGATGACCACCATCCGTGGCCTGTTCGCCGCCGGTGATGGCGTAGGAGCCGCGCCCCACAAGTTCTCCTCCGGCTCCTTCACCGAGGGACGCCTGGCCGCCAAGGCCGCGGTCAGCTTCATCCGCGACAATGGCGACACGCCCACGGTCAACGACGAGCAGGTGCGCCATCTGCACCAGTCCATCTGGGCCCCCTTGGACACCTTCGAAACTCACAAGGGCGCTTCCACCGCCGAGGGAGTTAACCCCAACTACATCACTCCCTCCGACGCCCTGGTGCGCCTGCAGAAGATCATGGACGAGTACGCTGGCGGCGCTTCCGCCTGGTACACCACCAACGGGCCAACCCTGGAACGGGGCATTGCCCTCATAGAAATGCTGCGCGAGGACCTGGCCCACCTGGGTGCGCGCAATCGTCACGAACTGCTGCGCTGTTGGGAAGTGGTGCACCGCACCTGGGTCGGCGAAGCCCACATGCGCCACCTGCTGCACCGCCAGGAAACCCGCTGGCCCGGCTACTACTACCGCGCCGACTACCCCAACCTGGACGATGCCAATTGGCGCGTCTTCGTCAACTCCACCTTCGACTCTGCCAGCAATAAGTGGAACCTGCGTACACGCCCCTACCTGAACGTCGTTACCAGCATCTAGCCAGGTCGGCAGACGTCTCACTACGGCCCCGGGCAGCCGCCCGGGGCCGAACGGTCCTTACCTCCTCTCCTGCCTCCGCTCCACCAACTGCTAACAGGGATTCAGGCGTAACCTGGAAATCTCGTCTGCTGGCCTCCCGAGTCATATTCTTGGTAACCCCCCTGCTGCCAATGCTATAATCGCCGCCGTAGCGCTTTCCACTATCAACCAGCCAAGGAGCAACAGCAATGAAAGTCGGATTCGTAGGCCTCGGCAACATGGGGAACCCTATGGCCACCAACCTGGTAAAAGCCGGTCATCAGCTGACCGTCCACGACCTGCGCCGCGAGGCCGCCACCAATCTCCTGGAAATGGGCGCCGAATGGGCCGACACGCCCAGGGACTGTGTTCCCGGCAACGACGTGGTATTCACCTCGCTGCCTGCTCCCCGGGACGTTGAAGCCGTAGTCCTGGGGGAAAACGGCATACTCGAGGGCGCAGCTGCCGGCGACGTGTACATGGACCTTTCCACCAACTCGCCAACCATGATCCGGCGCATCCACGACGTCTGCGCTGAACAGGGGGTCAACGTTCTGGATTCCCCGGTCAGCGGCGGCGTTTACGGCGCAGCCGCGGCCACGCTGGCCGTTATGGTGGGCGGCGACGAGACCATCTTCAATCGTATGAAGCCCACCCTGGACGCCATCGGCAGCCACGTAGTCTATTGCGGCCCCATAGGCAACGGCATGGTCTGCAAGATCTGCAACAACACCCTGGGCATGGGAATCGGCGTCCTGATGACCGAGGTCCTTACCCTGGGAGTCAAGGCGGGCGTTGACCTGGCGGTGCTGGCCGACGTCATCGCCAACAGTTCCGGCGGCAATCGCCGCCTGGTTGAGAAGTTCCCCCGCTACCTGTTCAAGGGCAACTTCGAGCCCGGGTTTGCCACTGCGCTGGCCGCCAAGGACGTGCGCCTGGGAACCGACCTGGCCCGCGAGTACGGAATGCCGATGGAGTTGGCCAATCTGGTGGACCAGAAGCACGTCGAGGCCCTGCATCGTGGTTGGGGACCCGAGGACTCCGACGCAGTCAGCAAGCTGCAGGAAGAGAAGGCCGGGGTTCAACTGAGGTTGCCCGAAGCCTAATTGAGCGGTCTCAATGAGGCCGGTTAAGGTCTCCTGTTGCAACAGGACTGTGGCCTTGCCCTGCGTTCCATTTCTGCATCTCAAGCAGGGGGTACATTCATGCCTTGACACACTATCTGGGGGGTTGACTTATGTTTTGCATCCGCAAGTCCAATGGTGTTCGCAAGCTGGGACGACTGGCCCGATTGGTTGTGGTTTCGCCGGCATTGATTGCCTGTGGGGCCATCAGTGCTGAGCCTGCCGATTCCCGTTCCACTAATCCGGACGACTGGGGATACTGGGGGCCCGGCGCTCCCAACAACTGGGGTGATCTTTCCCCGGAGTTTGCCCTCTGCGCTGCCGGAACCCGACAGTCTCCCATTGACCTGGCTGACTGGGTAGAAGATTCCTCTGCGCCTGGTTTGAGTTTCAGCTACACCGGAAGCCCCACGGAAGTCAGCCACAACGGCAAGGTGGCCCATGTGGAATACGGCCAGGGTAACACCCTGACTGTAGGCGACCGGCGATACGAGCTGCTATCGATGCACATTCACGTACACGCGGAGCACCAGCTGCAAGGGCATCTGTACCCGGCCGAGATGCACCTGGTCCACCGCAAGGAAGGCGGATTCCTGGGGGTTGTAGGACAGCTCTACCGCCTGGGCGACCCAGACCCAGTGGTGCAGGCCCTGATTGATGCATATCCGGAACCGGGACAGTCGAGTCACTCCGTTGCCGGGCTCAACGCCGCCGACTTTGTGCCGTCGGACGGGGGCTACTACCACTACGACGGCTCCCTGACCACGCCTCCCTGCACCGAGGGTGTGGACTGGTACGTATTGCAACAGGTAAGGACCATCTCCCAGGGACAGGTCAACCGCATCGCTGCCCTGCATAACGGGTTCAACCACCGGCCGATTCAGGCCAGGAATGGCCGCAACCTGACTTACTCGGGGCCAAGTCCGGGCTAACCGGTTTCAACGCCGGGGCATCAGCGGACCGGCACATCACATACCGGATCTACCCACGAGGAGGGATCGCCATGCAAATGCAACCGGGACGCCTTCGGCTGGAGGGCAAGGTAGCCATAGTAACCGGAGCAGGCTCCAGCGGGCCAGGCGTGGGTACCGGCAAGGCCACGTCCATCCTCTTCGCCCAGGAGGGCGCCAGGGTGCTCCTCGTTGACCGGGAGACCGGGGCGGCGGAAGAGACCCTGGCCGAGATTGAGGCCGGAGGTGGGACAGCCTCCGTTTTCCGGGCCGACGTTACCAGCGCGGACGATTGCGCCGCCATGGCAGAGGCCGCCGTGGAACGCTACGGAGCACTGCACGTCCTGTTCAACAACGTAGGCATCAGCGGCCCCGGTTCGCCCACCACCGTGGAGGAGGAGGTCTGGGACCGGGTGCTGGACGTTAACCTGAAGAGCATGATGCTGACCACCAAGTACGTGGCTCCGAAGATGATCGAGTCCGGTGGCGGCTCCATAATCAACGTCTCTTCGATTGTCGGGGTTCGGGCGGGCAGCGGGGGAGCAAGCATCCCCTATGCGGCCTCGAAGAGCGGCATCATCGGCATGACGGCCAACATGGCGGTGCACCTGGGGCGCGACAACGTGCGGGTCAACTGCATTGCCCCCGGCCACCTGTACACGCCCATGGTGGCGGGCCGCATGTCTGAGGAGATGCGCGACCTGCGGCGGCGGGCGGGGCCGCTGGGGACGGAGGGCAACGCCTGGGACATCGCCTGGGCCAACGTCTTCCTCGCCAGCGACGAGTCGCGATGGATCAGCGGAGTCGTCCTGCCCATTGATGCCGGGTTGTTGTCGGCCACGCCCCTGGCTATGTTTCCCCACCTGCAATAGAGGCTGGGCCAAAGGCTGGCGAGGGACTCACAGCAGGGTGAGCATGACGATTCCGACAACTACCATACCCACCGCCAGGAACTTTACCGAGAGGGTCCGCCACTCCAGGGGTTCATCCAGGACTGGCAGCCAGCGGGTGCTGCAAAGGGTGCTGAAGAGAAACACCGACAGGGGCCTGGTAGCCGTGGCGGTGGCGACCAGGGATACGGGTCCCAGGTTGATGGCCAGCACGTTCAGCCAGACTCCAAGGGGGGCCAGGGTAAACTCCGCGCCGAACAGCAGGAAAAGGGTCTGCCTGTTGCGCATGGCCATAAAGAAATTTCCCCAGGCGCCGGGTTTCCACAGAGTGAGAAATACCACTCCCATTCCGTAGTTTCGGACTGAATATACGAACAGCACCGGAAGCTCGTCCAGGGCCTGCTTCCCCAGCACTATGGCCAGGGCCGTAAGTATGCTGGCGCCGATCAGGATAGGCAGCGCCCAGTTCAGCCGAATTGCCAGGCCTCCCCGGGAGCCCCAGAGGGTGACGAGGAACGCCCCGCCTACGACAACAAATATGCCGGTCCACTGCCCTGCTGACAGGGTCTCTCCCAGGAGAAACACGCCCATGAACGCCACGAACACGGGGAAGGTGTGGATAATGGCGGAAGAGCGTGAGGCCTCCTCCATGGTGTAGCCCCAGAACATCATGGCCAGCGCCCCGCCCCAGCAAAGTCCGGAAGCGACGGCGTAGCCAATCGAACTCATGGAAGCGTCGGTCGGAATGCCGGTGAATACCAGGGCGAAAGTCCCGTGAGCGACGAGGCAGACTGCCATTCCGGCGTAGAGGGAGGGCAGGTTGGGCATGTTGAATGAGGTCAGTCGCTTGTCCAGAACGGTGACAAACCCCATGATACCGGCACTGGCCAAAGCGACCCAGAGATAAAGCAGGCTCAAACGGATTCCTCTTGCAATAGCCGCGCCCGGGTCCCGCCCAATGAGAGATTCCGGCGAGACACCGCGCGCTCAGTTTCCCGATGTCTGTGGCGCTTAAGCCTGTTCCTCGTCGGGGTGGGTGGATATAAACCGGGCGGACCTGGCCGGGTCGATGTGGGGAGCCCGAACTTCAACGCCCGCCTGTTCTTCCTGCAAGAGGACGGTTACGCTGCTGTCGCGGTCCTTCCAGCCTCGATTGATGGCCTGCATAGCCACCTGTTCGGCCAGGGTGGCCATGGGCATGGGTACGCTGTACTCCCGGGCCAGCTCCGTGGCCAGGGATATGTC
>JAPPJA010000396.1 GCA_028874675.1 Chloroflexota bacterium | reverse complement strand
CCTCTATCCCATAAATTCCTGACTTGACCGAGTACTAGTAGTGGGTCAAACTGGTAATTACAGACCTATCAAGTGTTGACTGGGAGGTGGTAAGGTCGCCAGAGAAGCCGTGTTGGGTGAGGTGTGGCAACCGTGGTTCAGGAGAAGTATCAGGTCAAGCTTACATCGGAAGAAAAGAGACATTTACGGAAGGTGGTGCGCTCGGGCCGGAGCTCGGCCCAGGCCAACACCCGGGCCCGGGTTCTGCTGAAGCTGGACGAGGGATGGACCGCTCCCCAAGTGGCGTCGGCAATGGAGGTGACGGAGCGGACGGTGTTTCGCATCAAGCGGCGTCTCGCCGAAGAGGGACTGGCAGAGACCTTACACCGTCGCAACCAGGTCAACCGTTACCGGAAGGTGGACCAGCGGGTGACGGCCCATCTAATTGCCCTGGCCTGCTCTCCAGCCCCAGAGGGGCACGACCACTGGGAACTGCGGCTGCTGGCAGACCGGATGGTGGAACTGGGAGTGGTGGAGTCTTTGTCCCACGAGACGGTGCAACCCTTATCAAGCCAGTTCTAATGGATTTGGAGTCATAGATACCGGCGCAGACATAACAGTAATCAACTAGACTAAGGTTCCTCTTTCCTTGTTTCAGCCGGGCCACGCTGCCTTTCTATCGTCCATTAACCGGAATCAACCAATACGGCAAACAGCCGATGTCATCATTCAATTACGGACAAACAGAAATGAGCCATCTAGGGAATTCACATTGCGGGCGTGTTTTGCCGCTCTTGACGGTGTACCACGTGCCAATCCTACTCTCGCTCTTATAGGGCAAGATATTCTTAGCCAAGCGGACTTGGCTTATGATGGGCCAGGTGAGATGGACCCCATTGGTTGGACAGGATTAGGCCGCAATTAAGTGGGACTCCTGCACTCCCTGGTATGATACCAAGACCGGTTGGTCCGAACACCTCCTCTCTTTGGACTCCTTTGCTACAGGCTCTCCATGGAATACCTCTGCCGGAGTCCGTTAGCACAAGGCTTGATGCGGCCTGTGGTTGTTGTAGAACCGGAAGTATTCTCCCAGTTCCCGGCGGGCCTCAGTGGCGTTGCCGTAGGCTTTCAGGTAGACCTCCTCGTACTTCACCGTCCGCCATAGCCGCTCCACGAAGATGTTGTCAGCGTAGCGCCCCTTCCCGTCCATGCTGATCCTCACCCCGCTGTCCTCCAGCACCTGGGGAACTCCCGGCTGGTGAACTGGCTTCCCTGGTCCGTGTTGAACACCTCCGGCCTTCCGTGGCCCAACGCCTCCCTCAGCGCCTCGGCACAGAAGCCGGCTTCCAGGGTGTTGGACAACCGCCAAGCCAGCACGTACCGGCTGTGCCAGTCCATGACCGCCACCAGGTACAGGAATCCCCGGGCCATGGGCAAATAGGTGATGTCTGCCGCCCACACTTGGTTGGGCCGGGTGATACTGGCACCCCGCAGGAGGTAGGGATAGACCCGTTGCTCCGGCGCCGGTTGGCTGGTGCGAGGCTGTCGGTAGATGGCCCGCAGCCCCATGACCCGCGTCAGCCGCTGCACTCGCTTTCTGCTTACCGGCTTGCCTTGCCGTTCCAGTGAGGCCTTCATCCGCTTGGACCCGTAAGAGGGCGTCTCCAAGTACTGGCGGTCCAGTTCCCTCATAAGGGACAGGTCCTGCTGTGAGGCCCCCTTGGGACGATAGTAGAGGCTGGAGCGGCTGACGCCCAGCAGTTGGCACTGCCGCACTATGGACAGGCGCCGGTGTCGCCGGTCCACCAACTCGCGTCGCCGTGCCAGCGTCATGGACCGGACCTTTCCTCCAAGAAATCCCGCTCCACCTTGAGCTGGCCGATCTGCTGGTACAGCCGGGCCACCAGAGCGTCGTTGTTCCTGCTCTTCTGACCCTTGTCCTTACTGGTCCCGTTGCCTTGCTCAAAGATGGCGGCCGCCCCATCGGCCAGAGCCTTCTTCCACGTCTGAATCTGGTTGGGGTGAACCTCGAACCGGGCAGCCAACTCGGCCACCGTCTGCTGTCCCTTCATTGCCTCCAGTGCAACCTTGGCCTTGAAGGCCGGGGTGTGCTTTCTTCTCTCTCTCTGGACATTTCCCGCTCCTCCTCGACAGCTGTCGCTGCCCTCAGTTTAGGAGCAGGATTCCCACTTGGCTACCTGTCCAGTTTCTTGGGTCCACCTCAAAATTTACCTGCTAGGCTTTTTACCAAGGCTAGAAATGGGGGTTCTGTTGCATTTATCGGGGTAGCCTATATAATGGATGGGTATTTTCATTAAGGAGGCTAAATATGGTTCAGTCAGCTACAATGCGTGGTGGCCGGGGTGGTGGCAAGTCCGGCGGCGGTTCCAAGGGTGGTCGCCCTGCCAACGCTCCCAGCACTACCGGGAATCCTTCCGGCGGTAACCGGGGCAACAACCCTCCCAGTTCACCACGCAAGTAACCCCACAGGTTAGCTGTTCTAAGAGTGTATACGCTTTGATACCCAGTCAAAGCGTATACACTTTTCTGCTATTACTCTGTAGGTGCAGGAAGATCCACAAGCCACCAATTATTGTCGCCCAAGTTTCGGAACCTCTTTGTTGACTTCCTCAATATACCCCTTACTTGTTAGGCTCGTGCGTCAGTCCCATTACCGGTCTTTACGCTGGGGCCTGCTAAAGCAACCCCTCGCTGAGTCAAGGCGACCACAATGTCCGAGATGTGCATCGGGCTGCCATTCTCTTTAAGGATCTCCTCGACTATTAGGGGTCTCGGCTTGCAATTGGGTTTAGTTCCTTCCTCCTCTTCGGTGGCAGAATCTTAAGGCGGTAAACCGGACAACTCGGCGGCACGGTCCCGCCCGAACACGGTACGCCTATCCCTCGGGACCATAGAGACGTAAATCACAATGGAGGTTATGACTTGCTCCAGGACCGGTCCTTCGGAGAAAACAGCAAGCTATCAAGTGGACGTTCACGGCGCCCCGTGGATCACGGCGAAAGGGTTTCGCCACGCTGGGTGGACGCGCCCCGCGCTGGTGTATCGGGTAAGGGGAGACATCTGTTCCGGCTTCCGGATCGCCGGTGAAACTGGGATGGGCCGCCTAATCCTCCCCGGCTGACCAGGGTTGTTGGATCAGACATGCTTTCGATTTGACCACGGACATAGCCAAATGTCTTTCGGCGGGCCCAGACCTTTGATATAGATAGCCGGAATGTGGGCTATTTTGGCCGGTAGTGGACCTGTTAAAAAAACGAGATAGACTTGGTTGGTCAAAGGGTTGACCGCTGTTTTGCCGAGTTCAGGCGATCCCTTCGGGGCTGGAAAATTTCAGCTATGAACCCACCGTTTCGTCGGCCCGGCCCCGGAACCCCAGCGGGGCCTGGAGGCGGACAAACTCCTCGGGCACCCCGAAGTAGTGGGCCACTTCCAGGGAACAGGTGAGGCCCTCTTTGATGGCTTCCCAGTCGTCGGTGAGCAGGTTACGGGCAAAGTCGTTGGCTTCCCGCTCATACTTGCAGCCCAGCATGGAGTTCCGGTATACCCACAGGTGGTTGCCCGGATGCATCAACTTGTGCCCGAGAGAGTGGGCAATGTACCAGCGGGTATCCTCCGGCCCCAGCCGGTCGGCGATGCCGATGTACCCGTCAACCTCCAGCTCCTTTTGGATCAACAAAGGCAGCCTCTGCACCGCAAACCCGTGCAAATTTGCCACGGTCTCGGCGTCCACCCGGCCCGTCAGCCCAAGCTTGCGCCTGAGGTCTGCGCCTCTTCGCCGCGCCCTGGTCATTCCCCGGCCTCCGTCCGCCGCCGCCTTTCCTGTCGAACGAAGTTTATGAAATTCTGGATGGTCTCGATGTCTTCCAAGGGCAGGCCCTCCAAAGCGTCGTGAAACGAAACGCTGGCTTCCCTGAGCAATTCCGCCTCCAGCACGTCCCGACCGAGAATCCAAGCGGTGCTGACCTGGCAGCTGAAGGCTAGCTCCTCCAGGTGTTCGTGCCTCGGCTTGACCCGCCCCGCCTCCCAGGCCCACACAGTTTGGGAGCTGACTCCTACCTGCCGACCAAGCTGGGCCTGGGTCAAGCCCAGCTTGATACGGGCTTCCTTGATCCGGTCACCGATGTTTTTCCACTGGCGTTCCCTGGCCTCAGGCATGAGGTTTGTACCTCCCGGCGTTGGTCTGGCTCCCGCTGGTTACCCGGTCCAATAATAGCATATATGTTCTATTTCCTCTTGACAGGCGGGGTCGTAGCCGCCTAGAATGACTTAAATCGCACTCTAACTGAGCTTAGATTATACCAGGACTCGCAACTGCGCAATGGCACGCCGACGACGCACCGTAGTGAGGCTTAAACCCTTGGCCCTTTGGGATCGACTGGCCCTGCTGCACCGTTCCCAGAACTGGCTGGCTGACGAGCTGGGCATCAGCCGCAGCCATCTGTCCCGGCTGGTCAACGGCGAGCGCGCCGCCTCGAGCCGGCTGCGCCGGCGTATGCAGCGCGTCCTTGGTGAGGAGGATTTCCATGAGTTGTTCTTCATCGAGCGCCACGAGGATGGCGAGTAACCCGGCCCTTGTCGCCCACCGGAGCGGGCCGCAACTCATCATCGCCGGAAGACCCTTCCTTTACGGGTCGGGCGTCCTGCCCGAGGACTTCCCCAAGCGCCTGCACCGCCTGAGGCGGGCCACCCACCTAAGCGGCAATGGTTTTGCCGACGCCCTGGGAGTGGACCGCAAGCAGGCACAGCGCTGGGGTGATGGCACCGAACCCTGCGGAGGGGCCATGCTCTCCATCGTGCGCCTGGCCGGGGTGGTGCCGGGCGGTCTGGACCTGATCGTGGAGGACGGCTTCCTGGCCTCCTTGTGGAGGCCGTAGGTCTATGCCCCGTCAGAAGATGCGCCACCAACGGGGGCTCTACCAGTTTCCCGACGACTTTCCTGATTGCCTGCAACGCATCAAGGAGGCCAGCGGGCTGTCCTGGAGCGAGCTGGCTCGCCGCCTGGGAACCAGCCCGCTCACCATCCGGCGCTGGCGGCGGGGGGTCCAACCCTCCGCTCACTATCTGCTGGCTCTCCAGGATCTGACTGAAGAGTTGGGGTTGGCCCACCTGCTGCCCAGGGCCAAGGCGCTGCACCGCCAGTTGGTGAATTGACATTGCAATGTCCCCTCACCGCCCTCGGTGCATCGTCGGACCGTCATTCGTCTGTATCCTTTGGAGTCTACAATTCTACCTCCGATAGTTCATCCCTGAACCACCCCATAAGGGATTCCATTCGTCTCTCCGGTGCTTAAGATTCTAATGGTACATTTGTTCCAAAATGTCCGGAAAACCAATTCCTATCAGTCTGGAGAGACAGTCAATGAGTGCCAAGAGGAAGCAACAGGAGTTGCCGCCGGACCTTCGGGCTTTCCTGAGAGAAGTTGGCGAGGCAGTGACGGAATACCTGGAGACGAAACACAAGGAAAGCCGTAAAATAGGAGCGATGCCAAAGGATGGTGAAAAACGTGATGAGAGCAGCCGGCTACTTCCGGGTCAGTGACGAGGACCAAGTAGAAGGATACTCCCTGGATGCCCAGCGACGGGCATTCGGGGAGTTTTGCCGAAGCAAGGGTTGGGAACCCGTGGCAGAGTATTCCGAGGAGGGCCGTTCCGCCTGGCTTGAGTCAATGGCAAAAAGACATGCATTTCGCCAAATGCTGGAAGACGCCCAAGCCAGAAAGTTCGATGTTCTCGTGACCCATACTTTGGACCGGTTTTCCAGGAACCTTCGGGTCATGCTGGATGCCTTTCACACTTTCTCCCAGAGTGATGTTACTTACGTTTCCATTACCCAGGAGATCGACTACTCGAAACCTGAAGGCAAGTTGTTTATGACCATGTTGGGAGCGTTCGCCCAATACTTTTCTGATGCTCTCTCGGGCCACACAAAGAAGGGGATGCGGGAAAGAGCGCAGCAGGGAATGTTCAACGGTGAACCTCCCTTCGGATACGAGCGTTGTGACGTTGAATGCTTTGGCTTGAGCGAGGCCCATACCGGATGTCACGTGGAACAGGAAAAGGCATCAAGGATACTCGCCCTTTTCGAACGCTACGCCAGTGGCACCGAATCCATGTCATCACTGGCTGAGTGGTTCAATGAGCAGGGATTTCGCACGAAGGGCAAGCGAAGAGCCGAGTTATTCAAGGAATTGGTGGAGGTTGATGGCCGCCGCTTCACTCATTGGGCCATTCGGGACATTCTCAAGAACCCCTTCTACGTCGGCAAGGTCCGCCACAAAGATGAGCTTTTCGAGGGTCGCCACCAAGCCATAGTCAGCCGGGAGCTGTTCGATGAAGTCCAGGAGCAGATGGCCAAGAACCGTTCCCGCAAGAGTTCAGCCAGTAACAGCAAGAGGCCGAACCCTCACTTGCTGGCCGGGCTATTGCGCTGTCATGAGTGCGGGACGGTTCTCTGGTCTCAAAAGCAGGGAACTCAATCCGGAACCTACTATAAGTCCCCGGATAAGGGTCTGGACACACCCTGCAGGCACAAGGGAAGGACCTTCGTGGGTCGGCAAATCGACGCCCAAACGGACCAGTTGTTTTGCGGTTTCACACTGCGGGAAGATTGGGTGGAATGGATAGTCGAGAACCATGTAAAGGAAGCCGATCCTAAAGCGGCAATCCGGCAGCGGCGCTCCATAGAAGAAAAAATTGAAAGGGCCCGCCACCTCTACATCACCGGGGATCTTACGTGGCAAGGATTCACGAAGATCAAGGACGAGGCGGAGGCCGCGATGGTCAGCATCTACATACCGGAGTACGACGATGCTGTGGAAGCTGGCAATCTACTTAACGACTTCGGAGCCGTATGGGCATCGGCTTCTGTAGGAAGAAAAAACCGACTGCTAAGATCGATGCTTCAAGCAGTCTACGTGGACTTGGACAAGAGAGAGGTTGTTGGTCTGTTGCCGAAAAAATCCTTTATGGCGCCCATCCTGGCCATGTCGGACAGACGCGACGTAGCTGTGATTGACGCCAAAAAGGAGTGTTTTAGAAGGGAAGGTGGAGACGGGGGAGAGTCGAACTCCCCGTCCAAAAGGCCCCCTGGCTAGATGTACTACAAGCTTGTCCGACGATTAATGTCTCACCTGATGGCGCTTCCGCCGGCGAAATTTCCTTCAGGCCAGCCGAAAAGTCTTAGACAGCCCCTATCGGCATCGAGGCCGCCGCATCCCGGTCTGTTGGCGCCCATAGCCCCGCATCCGGGAATAGCAGGGTACGGACGTAGCCGCCCTTAGGCGGCTAGAGCGAATTCACGTTCGCCAGTTATTTGTGTGCCACCTGATTAACGAGGGCGGTGGCGCCTCGGCTTGCAATCTGCCACAGGACGCTCCTGTCGAACCCGCGCGTCCCCATAACACTCCCTATTATACCATCCAGCGCCCGCTTCCCCCAAGAGCGACGGACACCCGGGAAGCGTCCCATTGCAGGGAAGCGTTCCATTGCAGGTAATATGGGACAGGCGGAACGGTCGAAATGCAGCCAGGGCTGGTCTGAAACCCGACCCGGCGAAGGCAAACACCCCATCGAGAACCCGGCCGACCAGGTGAGGGCAGGCTTTATCGGCTCATTCCCCGGACGGGGACTATAATTGCAGCCACAGGCACCTGACACTGGGCTTGAAGGAGAGGAGCCATGAAACGCAGCGCTACCAGAATTCTCACCACCCATACCGGAAGCCTGCCCCGATCTTCGGAACTCCAGGAGTTGCTCCGCCAGCGGGAGGAACAGGGGGATTTCGACGAGAACCTCTTCCACACCAGCGTCAGCGAGGCGGTGTCCGGGATTGTCGAACGGCAGCGGGCCACCGGCATTGACGTTGTGAATGATGGCGAGCAGGGACGTTCGCAGTACGCCACCTATGTCAAGGAGCGGCTGACCGGCTTTGAGGGGGAGCGCCTGGTACGGTCTCGCCCCCGGTTGGACGACGCCGACTTTCCGGAGTTTGCGGCCACCCAGACTCATATGTCCTCCCGCAACATGCCCCAGCCTGCCTGCACCGGTCCCATCGCGTGGAAGGACTGGCCCGCCGTGGAACGGGACATCGCCAACCTGCGGCAGGCGGCGGAGGGTCAGAACGTGGAGGAGGTATTCATGACTGCAGCCTCCCCTGGAGTGATCGCCAACTTCCTGCCCAACGAGTACTACGGGACCGAGGAAGAGTACCTTTACGCCCTGGCCGAAGTGATGAAGGATGAATACAATGCCGTCGCCCAGGCCGGACTGATCCTGCAGGTTGACTGTCCCGACCTGGCCATGACCCGTGTTTCCCAGTTCTCCCACCTGTCGGTGGAGGAATTCAAGAAAATCGTGGAACTGCACGTTGAGGTGATCAATTTCGCCCTGAAGGATATTGATCCGGAGCAGTTGCGGCTGCACGTATGCTGGGGAAACACGGAGGGTCCCCACCATCACGACGTGCCTTTGCGGGAGATTGCGCCCCTGATACTCCGCGCCCGGCCCCTGGGACTCTCTATTGAGGGCGCCAACCCCCGCCACGGCCACGAATGGCGGGTGTGGGAGGATATCCGCCTGCCCGAAGGGAAATTGCTGATACCAGGGGTGCTGGACACCACTACCAATTTCATCGAGCACCCGGAACTGGTTGCCCAGCGCATCCTGAACTATGCCGGAACGGTGGGCCGCGAAATCGTAATAGCGGGCAGTGACTGCGGATTCGGCACTTCGGCCTGGGGCCGGAAGGTGGAAACCCGCGTCGCCTGGGCCAAGCTGGCAGCCATGGCTGAAGGCGCCAGGCTGGCGACCGGCGAATTGTGGTAGCAGGCATGGCATGGCATCGCGAGACAACAATGGCGCATGCTGGTCCTCCATCCATGGTGGCGTGGAGCGGTTGCCTCAACTCCCTTCCCCGCGGATGTCATTTACGGTCCGGGGACCGTAAACGGCGGACTGCGGCTGACCTGTGCGAGCTGAGGCCAGGGCAATGGCATGAGTGAGTAAATCGTCATTCTGAGCCTGCCGAAGAATCTAAACTCCTCCCCACCAACTGGCTTTCGGACCCGTAGCGAGGCCGTGGGGAAGGATTTTGGGCCCTTCGGCAAGCTCAGCAAC
>JAPPJA010000148.1 GCA_028874675.1 Chloroflexota bacterium | reverse complement strand
CAGAGAATTCCAGCCCCAGACCCTATCTCTCACAACAAGTTTGACTGAGTACTAGCGAGTTAAGGTTGGTCCGGTGGATGATTGCGACGGCTTTTGCCGGGGCCACCCTGATTATTGGGTCAATTTCAGCCATCATGTTTACGGCTATACGGTTGATGACTTAAAGCCGATCCACACACGCTGTATTGAAAGAGGGGCAGACTTAAAGCATCTGCCCCTCTTGTTTTTTTGCTCACCGGAAGTTGTCGTGCCGTCTTCTAGCCCCTTCCGATATAGGGCATCTTGGTAGCCATTACCGTCATAAACTGGACGTTGGCGTCCAGGGGCAGGCTGGCCATGTAAACCACAGCCCGGGCCACGTTTTCCACCGCCATGGTAGGTTCCACCGCTATCTCCCCGTAAGGCTGGGGCACGCCGGTCTTGAAGATTGCGGCCATATCGGTGTCGGCGTTTCCGATGTCAATCTGGCCGCAGGCAATGTCGTACTTGCGGCCGTCCAGGGAAGTGGAACGGGTCAGGCCGGTCATGGCGTGCTTGGTGGCGGTGTAGGGAGCGGAGTTGGGCCTGGGAACGTAGGCGGAAACGGAACCGTTGTTAATGATGCGCCCGCCCATGGGGTCCTGCTCCTTCATCATCCGGAAGGCTTCCTGGGTGCAGAGGAAGGCGCCGGTAATATTGACGTCCACCACGTTCTGCCACTGCTCGTAAGTCAAGTCTTCCAGGGGAATGGGGGGCGCGCTGATGCCGGCGTTGTTGAAAAGCAGGTCCAGCCGCCCGAACCGTTCTTTTGTGGCAGAAAAGAGGGCTGCTACTCCCTCGGGCTTTCCCAGGTCGCTGGGGACCGCCAGCATGCGTCCGGCGGCGTCCCCGGCCATGGAGATGGTCTCCTCCAGCAGTTGGGCGCGGCGGCCGGCCAGGGCAACGGAATACCCCTCCGCCGCCAGGGCCAGGGAGGCGCTTCGACCTATTCCCGTTCCCGCGCCGGTAACGATCGCTACTTTGCCGTTGGAACCGCCGGACTGGGTTGTCATGGTTTCACCTTTGTATGAAATTTTCCCACGAATTAAAGCTATTTCTTACGAGCGGTCTTGCCTGCCTGGGCCCCGCCAGGTCTGCCCCGGGGTTGCCCACTTCGGAACCAGCCAGGGGGGAGCCGTCGGACGTCATGGTCACTCCACCCGCTCGAAGTAGATTCGCCTGACCACCTGTTCCAGTTCCTCGTTGATGAAGTCTTCCTCGGGCTTAACTGCCATGGTCCAGTTCAGTTTAGTGTTGGTGGGGTGGGAGAAGACCAACACGAAGGTCTCATACGGTTCCCCACCGTCGTAGGGAGTAATGGCATCGTCGTCCACATCCACCTCCAGGTCCGGGTCCAGGTCGGGCAGGAACTGCTCGGCGCGGACGCGGGCCCTCTGGTACCAGTCGAACATGCTCATAGCGGCTGACCCTGCGCCGGTTCCAGGGTCTGGCGGGCTTGGCTGTCGGCTGCGATGCCGGTCCAGCCATACTTCATGGGGATCATCTGCACCTGCCGCCAGACTTCCGACTGGTCGTGAAAGTGAGGGCTCCCCGGGTGTCCCGAAGCGCCCAGGGGGATGGCCCACATGGAGTTTTCCCAGTCTGCCAGATCATAAACGTAGCGGGCCACCGAAAGGCCGCCTACGGTAGCCAAATCTGCCGGTGAATAGGCCCCTGCCAGGGGCGTGTCGCCGTCCCCGCTCATGGGTATGGGCGGTGGGTCCAGTTGGTCCGCCAGGTCGGGAAAGGCGGCGGACAGGGTATGGGCCGGTCGGGCCTGGTGTACCCGCTCCCAGCGCCACTGGTCCAGGCCATCGCCCAGCAGGGAACGCAGGGCTGCCACGCCGTCGGCCAGGGCGGCGGACATCACCGAGGGCCAGGACTCTCCCGAGGGCAGCAGCCTGCGGTCGTCCTCGGGGAACATGTAGATCAACTGGCTGCGCAAGCGGGCCATAAACGCTCCCGTGCCCCGGTTGGCGGGGTGCCAGCCCTCATCCGTCAAGTCCCTGCCCAGGTTGTGCAGGTAAATGCGGCGGAGCAGGGCGTCGCGGAAGGCGCTGTAGATGGTTGGCGCCACCTCGTCGGCGTCCATGCTGCCGTCCCAGGCCAGCAGCTTTTCCAGCGCCAGCACGGTGTGGATGTCTTCCGTCTTTATTGCGGGTCGGTTGGCCCTCAGGAAATCAACAAAGGCCTGGGCCGGAATGGAAATTCGCTCGTTGTGAACCCTGGCCATATCGGCCGCCGTGGGCTTGTCCAGGGCCAGCAAACCCCTGGTAACCCTTTCCGCCCGGAAGCCGGGGGTGAACTCCGACGAAATGTAATAGGGGTAATCGTCGTCAACGGGCTTGTTGTTGGCGGTGGCGATATAACCCTCGGGGGGGTTGATGGAACGGGGCATATCCTCGAAGGGAATATTGCCCTGCCACTCGTGCTCTCCCGTCCAGGCCGGAACCGGCAGGCGGGCATTGCGCAGGGAACGGATGGGAATTTCGCCCCGGCACAGGTAACCGAAATTGCCGTCAACATCGGCCAGGAGGAAATTGTTGCATGGGTCAACCCAGCCGCGCATGGAATCGGCCAGTTCATTGCCGTCCCGCGCCCTCAGCATGGCAGATATGACGTCGGGCCAGGACTTGGGCCCGTCGGTGGCGGTGTACTTGAATGCTACGCCGTAGCTGGCCGGCGGGCCGCCGGAAATAACGGGGCCGTGTTCGGTGGCCCAGGTGGTCATCCGGTAGTCCTCTCCGTCCCGAACCTTGATGGTCTCTTCCCTGGTATCCGCCCGGCGCCACTGGCTGCCTGTATTGGAGTTGAACCGCGCCATTCCTCCGGAAGGCGGGTCGGGCAGGCGGTAGGAGCCGCCGCCGGGGCCGCCAAACCTCTCAATATACAGGTCCTGGTAGTCGGCGCTGGTATGGGTGATGCACCAGGCCACCCGGTCGTTGTGCCCGAAGTGGGGAAAGCCGGGGACGCCCGGTATGGCCAGACCGATGACGTCCCACTCAGGGCAGGCGATGTGACTCTGGTAATAGACGTTGGGCGTATCCAGGGCACGGTGCGAGTCGCCGGCCAGCAGCGGTTTGCCGGTGGCGGTGCGGTCCCCGCTGAGCGCCCAGCTGTTGCTGCCGCTGTCGGTTTCGTGGAGGCGGTTAATGGCCTCGGCGCCGGCCATCATTTCGGACAGGTAGTCGTCCAGCTCTCCCTCGTGCCGCGACCCCGGGGGCAGAATCTGAAGCTGGCCAGGCTGATAGCCCGGGGATAGAAGGGCAGCCTTCTCCGGCCCCAGGGCCCTCACCAGTTGGGCGCGCCAGATCTTGGACTCGAACACGCCCATCTGGATATGGCGGACCTTGAAGGCCACCAGGCCGTCCCAGGGCTGCCATGGTTCGGGGTCCAGGCCGGTGATTTCGTACTCCACCGGAAGGGTGTTTTCGGCCGTGGCCGTCTCGATCCAGGCATTCACGCCGGCGGCGTAGGCGTCCATCAGGTTGCGGGTGTGGTCGCTGACTGCGTTGTAGTCGGCGCGGGCGCTGTCCACCAGGCGAAAGCGGCGCATCATAATATCCTGATCCAGCGCCAGCTTGCCCACGGCTTCCGACCAGCGTCCGCTGCCCCTGCGGCGGTCGTATTCCATCTGCCACAGGCGGTCCTGGGCGGTAACAAAGCCTTGGACGAAGAAGGCGTCGGTCTCGCTGGCCGCCCGGGCGTGGGGAATGCCCCAGTCGTCCCGATAAACCTCAGCCGGGGCGGACAACCCCCGCAGGACAACCTTGCCGGTAGTGCGTGGAAGGTGGGAGGTGAGGCTGGTCTGGGTAAGCATACTGTACCTCACAATACGATCTTGCGTGCCTGGTAGTGCGCTCGGGGGTAATAATACCGCAAAAGCGGGCGGCGGTTGGCAGGGCAGCTATAACGCCTGGGATCACAGGATGGGAGCGGGGGGACGGCGTCCATGGGGCAGCGTTAAAGGAAATTTGAGAAGGTTGGTATGGCAACGGGAGTTCCCAGAATGGGGAACAAGAGCAGAGACCTGGCAGTGTTCGAATAACAGGGGGCCTGCCAATGCATGAATGCGTTCGGCCCAGCCGCTTTGCCCGTGAAAGAACAGGCCGGCGGAATCGAGGCTCGGACCAGCCCCGCATTCCCTTCTCTCCGCGCCGGCGTTACCGCTCAGGCTTCGGTTGAACTTGCCCGCGCTGCCCCGGTCGGGCCGGACCGCCCGAGAGTTGAGGAATGAACGCCTACTCCTCCATCCCAGATACTTCCTGCTCCAGCCGGTCGCGCCGCTGCAGGAGGGTTTCTCCCTGATAGAGCCAGTACCTGGCGGCCGGCGGAACGTGTTTCCATTTCTTGAGTTTGGTGGCCAGGCTCCTCAGCGAGTAGTACTCGCCTTCAAACACGACACCGTTGCTTTCGTTGGCTACCTGGCACCTTATTTCCGGGTCATCTCCCCACTCCAGCATTGCGCCCTTGGGCACGTCCACCAGGGCAAAGCTGAAGCTATCCCTCCTGCGGGCGGGCTGCTCGCTCTCCATATCCTGAAACTCGTCCCTCAGCTGGTATTTCCCGTTCAGGTTGGGCGTTACGTCCTCGATGGCGAGCAACTGCAGGATGGCCTTCACCCGGAAGGGTTCCACCCCTTCAAAGAATTCCCGGTTTTGCCTGACTCGAAAGTCACCGAAGGCGGTGTGGATGGCCTTCTCCACCTGGGCGCAATCGGTTACCACCGCCGCGTACTCGCAGTCGAAAGACCGGGGCACACCAGGGGAGTCCAGCTGCTTCATCCGGTCCTGGACGTCCTTGGCGGAGTTGCCGCCGGTGTAGCCTATCTTGATGTACCCGGGCATGGCCACATTGCTGAGTACGTACACTATGCCGGTGGAGGGAGCGGCACCGCCGAAAATGTTGGCGGCGGGCTGCTGTTCAAACTCGCTGAATTCCTCAACCATGACTCCTCCAGGATGCCAATAGTGTATCGCTATTGAAGTGATGGGTACAGGGACTTGAGCTTGATACGAGCGTCCAGGGGTCTGAAGCGCCGGTTCACCCGGATGCACTCCTGGTCTGCTCACTGCTAATCTACCATATTTCTCCGCACAGCATTTCCATAGCGGTGGCCTGCTGAGGGGAGGTGCAGTTCCCGACCAAATCGAGGGAGGACAGTGAATTCTATTGGGCGACGTGTTCAGGCTACGGAAACCAGGTAAGGGTGTCGGCAAGCCTTTATTGAGGACCTGAAGCCGTTCGCTACCGCAATACCCGTTCATCCCCTACGCGGCGGGTTATACGCTGCTGGTCCATGTGTTCGAGGAGGGGAAGGCTGTATTTGCGGCTGGTGTCGAACATGGTGCGGACATCGGCCACCGTGATGGAGCCGTTCTCGTTCAGGTGGGCCACTATCCGGTCGGTCAACTCCCGGTAGGCCGAGGCGGCGAAGATTACCGACTCGTTTACCCTGACCACCTGGCCCTCGTCGATGAGGAAGCCCAGCAGTTCCGGTTCCGGGTGGTTCTCGGTGGGCGGTGAATAGGGTTCCCGCTCCAGCGAGCGCACGTAATCACCGGCACGTTTTTCCATTTCGGGGGATAGAGTTGCCTGGTGGTCGGGCAGGCGTACGTGCTGGCCTTCATCAACCACGGAGCCTTCCTCCACCAGCCGGGCCAGGGCTTTCAGGTAAACGCCCTGGGCCAGGCCGGTACGGCTGCGAATCTCCTGGGTGGGGGCGCCCCGGCGCAGCGGGTAACTGTTGTGGTGCGTTTGCAGTTCCACCGCCACCCGGCCTTTGAAGGTGTCCCAGCCCTGGGATGAAAAGACCACGGCGTCGCTCTCGGAAACGAGGTTGCCCAGAATGACCAGGTCGCCCGTTTCCGCCAGTTGCAGTGCCCGCTCTATGGCTTCTTCGGAGGAGAGGTTGGAACGCTGGGACAGGGTGCGCAGGTCGCAGGGGCCGCTCTGGTCGGCCACGCTGTAGATGACGTCCTCGCCAGTGCCCTGGTCCAGCATCATCAGTTGCTCGATGGTGTCGGGGCTGAATCGGCGGTGACGGCGGCGGGGATTGGGGTCCACCACCTGGCCGCCGCCCAGGGTGTCCTCGGCGGAGCGCAGGACAAAGTAGTCTCCCTTGACCATGGGAATGGCGTCGTCCAGCAAAATCTGGATCCAGCCGTCTTCTCCCGGGGTCAGGCGGTCGGCGTCCAGGAGCCTTACGCGGGCGGTGGTCTCGCTGGTGAATAGGTGGAAGGTAACGCCGGCGTTGTGCCGCAGGGGATGAGGAGCGTCCCGCACCATCCGAATGTGGGCATCCAGGCGGCGGGTTGAGGGGAGCCAGCCGGGGAGGGTAACCACCTCGCCCCGCTCGATGTCGGACCTGGCCACTCCGGACAGGTTTACCGCGAGCCGGACGCCGGGCTCGCTGCGGTCAACCCGCTCCTTGTGGCTCTGCAGGCCGCGAATCCGTCCCCGCATTCCGGAGGGGGACAGTTCCACTTCCTGGCCCACGGCGAACATGCCGTCGATCAGGGTACCGGTGACCACCGTACCGAAGCCTGAGATGGAGAAACAGCGGTCCACCGGCAGGCGGGGCCGCCCCAGGTCGCGGCGCGCCCCGGTCTCATCCAGGATTTCGTCAATGGTGGCCTTTAGCTCGTCCATGCCGGCCCCGGTGTAGGCGGAAACGCCAATCATCTGGCAACCCTCAAAGGAGGTGCCGGCCACCACGTCTTCGACTTCCGCCTTGACCAGCTCCACCAGTTCCTCGTCCACCAGGTCGGTCTTGGTGATGACTACCAGGCCCCGCCTGATCTGCAGAATGTCCAGGATGGCCAGGTGTTCCCTGGTCTGCTGCATCACGCTCTCGTCGGCGGCCACAATGAGCAGGGCCAGGTCAATGGCGCCCACGCCGGCCAGCATATTCTTGATAAGCCGCTCGTGGCCCGGCACGTCAACGATGCTTACTTCCCGACCGCTGGGAAGGGTCATCCAGGCAAAGCCCAGGTCCACGGTCATCTCCCGCTCCTTCTCCTCGGGAAGACGATCGGGGTCAATATCGGTGAGGGTTTTGACCAGGGTGGACTTGCCATGGTCCACGTGGCCGGCGGTGCCGATTACGTACATGGGAGCAGACCTCGGTGGCAGCGGTTATGCCGATTCTACACGATTGCCCACGGATTCGGAAAAGGATATCACGGAACTGAGAGAAGCGGCGCCGGAGCAAGCCTTTCTTTGGGTGCGACCACCGCTGGAATTCCTTCCGGGAATATGCCTTGTAAGGCTATATACATAGCCTGCCATAGTAGAAATAGGCGTTTTTGGCTGATATATTTCCGCCAACTTTGACAATTGAGGGGGTGTTTATGACCAAAGATGAACCAGAGATTTTAGACCCGGAGCTGGTAGATCCGGACCCGTTTGCCATCGGGTTTTCGCTGCTCGGTCTGCTGATCAGCGGCGGGGCGTACCTGGAAATGCGCCGCAACCGGATACTCACGGAGGCCCAGCGAACGGGAGAGTTCCGGCAGACCTGGTTCCAGGCCAGGCGTACGCTGATCCACGCCAGAAGGGTGGTCGAGGAGTTCGCCACCTACGTTGCAGAGGATGGCTACGGCAGCCAGGAGTTCCTTTTTGGCAAGGCTCGGCTGAATCTTCCCCGGGACCGGGTGGACCAGCTTCGCCGCCTGCACGCCAATTCCCTGACTACCGCGTCTTACATGGCAGACAACCTGGACGCCCTGAGCGAGTACCTGGACAGCACCTACACTCCTCTGGTTGAAGAGATTATGAACAAGCTCATAGAGCTGCAGATGCCCCACTCCTACGATGCGGTGGTACTGCTGGTAAGGGAAGGAGTAACCCTGTACGAGAGGTTGATCGAAGAGATTGGCCAGAAGGAATCTTTTTCCAGCTGAAGTGGAACCTGGAAAGCTTGATTATTCAATTGCCCTGTAATACTATTATTTTAGATTGATGTAGCCAGAAGTTTTAAGTATTAGATTGAAAGTAATGAGTGGTGGGGCCCCTCCTGAAGGGGTCCCATTTTTTTGGCCCGAGAGGGATCGAGGTAAGTAAATGGATGTAGAACAGGCGCTGGAGCAATTGCAGGAAATGGGTACGGCCCAGAATCGGAAGGTTTACGCCCGTCATGGGGTGCGGGAGCAGATGTTCGGAGTCAGCTTTGCCAACCTCAACAAGCTGGCCAAGTCCATTAAGCGCGATCACCCGCTGGCCGTGGCGCTGTGGGACAGCGGCAATCACGACGCGCGGGTCCTGGCTACCATGGTGGCGGACCCCGCACTGGCCGATGAAGTCTTTCTGGAGGCTTGGGTAGCCGACCTGGACAGCTACGTGATTACCGACGCCTTCTCCGGATTGGTGGGCAAGACATCTCATGCCCGGGCCAGGGCGGAGCAGTGGACGGGCGCCGAAGGAGAGTGGCCGGGCCGTGCGGGATGGCACCTGGTGGCCCACCTGGCCATGAAGGACCAGGACCTGCCGGACTCTTACTTTGAGACGCTGCTGGCAACCATTGAGGCCGAGGTGCATTCCCGCAAAAACCGGGTAAGGGATGCGATGAACAATGCGCTGATAGCGATTGGCATCCGTAACGCGGAATTGCAGGAACAGGCGCTGGCGGCGGCTGCCCGCATCGGCAAGGTGGAAGTGGACCACGGCGAGACGGGCTGCAAGACTCCCGACGCTACCGAGTACATCCACCGCACCCTGGCGCGCCGGGAGCAGAAGGCACGGGCCGCGGCGGAGAAGGCCGCCGCCAGGCGTTAGCTTCCAGCCGTTTCTTGAGGACAGTTGCGCCAGGGGCCCGGGCGCCGATTTCGTTTTGGGTCTCCGAAGGCTCCTTTCAGGCCGGTTGTGTGTTTGCCCTTCACTGGTGGCGGCGCTGCTTTGAAATGACGGGCATGGCATTAGGCGTCTTTCCGGATAAAGGCCGGAATGGCGGGGGGCATTGGCGCTCATCACGACTGTCTGATTTGGCTGCCAGGCCACCCTCGTAAACCTATGGATGGACAGGGCAGGCAGGACGGGAGAAAATGTGCTGCAAGTACTGTCCATCTTTTCCGGGTGTCGAGGGAGGCCGGAAGCACGGGACCGCCGCCGTCAAGCTCGGCCAGC
>JAPPJA010000487.1 GCA_028874675.1 Chloroflexota bacterium | reverse complement strand
GGTCAAAGGTGAAGTCGGTACCCAGAATACCTTCGCCCAGCAGCCCCAGCTCATAGGCCTGGGCAACCGCCGCCCGGGCCCGGTCTATGGGGCCATCATGCCCGTGGCGAATGAAAATGTACCCGTGATTGGCTCCGGTTGCGTATCCGGCCAGGATGATACCCTCGACTACCGTTCCCGGGTCGCTCTCCAGAATGCCCTTGTCGTTGAACGCTCCCGGGTCTCCTTCCTCGCAGTTGCACAGGATGTACTTGTCAGGAGCGTTGGAGCCGGCCAGGAATCGCCATTTGGTCCCGGCGGGAAAGGCCGCCCCGCCCCTGCCTCGAAGTCCGGAAGTATTCACCTCTTCCAGCGCCTCGGCCGGGGTCATCTCGGTTAAGGCCCGGTTCAAGGCTTCGTAGCCTCCCCTGGCGATGTACTGGTAAATGTCCAGCGGGTCTATATGCCCGGCGTTGCGCAAGGCTATTCGCTGTTCCCTTGCCTTCATGGGATGCTGCTGCAAATCAGGCAGGTCGTCACCGATTTCATCCCCCAGGCAACCCAGGACCATGTCAGCAACGGGTTGTCCCCGTCCGATGTGACTGGCCACGAGCTCAGGAACCTGGCCCAGTCCCACGTTGCCGTACACTATCCTGGCCCGCCCCGGCAGCAAAACGTCCACCATGGGTTCGGCGAAACAAAGCCCGAGGCATCCCACGCGGCTTACCCGGGCGCTCAGGCCCTGCTTTTCCAGTTCTTCCTGGATGGAGTCGGCCACCTGTTCCGCCCCCGCAGCCTGGCCGCAGAGGGCCGTACCCACCCGTATCCAGGGAGTCTCGCCGGCGGCAAGGTCCTGCCACCGCTCTGCCGCCAAGTCGCGAATTTCCGAAAAGCTAGCGGCCATTCCGCCGCCTGTGGAGACGCCGGAAATCAGGTTTCGAAGCCAGTCCTGGGTTAAACACGGCTCGCCTACTCCGACCCTTCTTCCTGGGACTCCAGCACCGCGGACACCAGGGCGCTGCCCTTCTGGGGAGTCACGCGGCCCACGAGTTGATGGTCAACCGACATTACCGGCGCCAGCGCGCAAGCCCCCAGGCAGGTGTTGTACCGCACGGTCAGCCTGCCGTCCGGGGTGTCTCCTTCATCCTTCAGGCCTGCCGCCTCAAGAACCGCGGCAACAACCGGCATGGCCCCCACCAGGTGGCATGACGGGCCCCAGCAGATCTCAACCTTATGCTCGCACGGGGGAATTGTGCGGAAATTGGGGTAAAAGGAGACCACCGCCCACACATCGTTGATGGTGGCCCGGTTGAATTCGGCGACTTCTTCTACTGCTTCCCTGGGAATGTAGCCCAGCTCATCTTCCACTGCCAGGAGGGAAGAGAGAATAGTAACAGTGGTTTGAGGTTGACAGTGGACGGCCTTTTCGATTCGCTGCTTCAGCCCATCCATTTCCTGGGCTCCTTGGCCCATCCACCTCTGGAATGTGTGTGATCCGATGGAGGAGAACTTCGTGAATTCTGTAACAATCCACCTGCACATAATATCACAGCCACGAAAGCCGATTCAATGACGCCCAAACCCGAACCACGCCAAAAGCAGCTTCGGGCCGGGTCTCCGGAATCCGCGTCCACTGCCTTCAGCAAGCCAAAGGAAAAGGGGCGGAAGTTATCCGCCCCCTTTTAATCCCGGGCATTCCGCTTCCAACACCTTACTGCGATTCCAGGTATTGATTCATGGCGGACTTGAAAATGTCATAGGGATGGGCCCCGGTAAACAGCAGGTTCCCTACCACGAATGTCGGAATCCCGCGGATGCCGTGCTGGAGGGCTTCCTGGTATTGCCCCATCACCCTGTTGGAGAATTCATGGGTTTCGAGGCACTGGATCATATCGTCAGCGTTGAGGGATACTGAACTGGCCACCTCAGCCAGAACGTCCAGCTGCCCCAGGTCCTTACGGTCCTCCCAGTAGGCCTTGTACGCCGCATGGTGAAACTCCATGAATTTTCCATGCTGCTGGGCATATTCCGTTGCCTCCAGGGCATACAGGGTATTGGGCGTTACCGGCGGCGGCCGCATGATCAACCCCGCCTCCCTAACCTGCGACCGGATCGGCTCACTAAGTTCATCCTCCGTCTCCCCGGATCGCGCCTGCCGCAGCAGTCCCTCCTTGGGAGTATCGGGACGCAGCAAATAGGCCCTGCCTTCCACCGCAATATTGTAGTCCTCTCCCAGCTTGTCGACTCTCTCCAGGCCGACGTAGCACCAGGGTCAAATGTAGTCGTACCAAACTATCACCCGAACCGGGTCGGCGCCGTTGGGTGGCTGCTGAAGGTTTTCTGCCATTAGTGGCCTCCTTGGCTGACGTTGGGGAGGGCCCGAGTTCAGCGAGACACTTGCGAGCTCGCCAGGGCCGCGACAGCTCTCCGCTCCGGGCCGGCTATTCCGCAGCCTGCTCGTCGGGGTAGAAGGAAGGGGTTCCGGACTCCTTCCGGCTGGCCTGGAGGGACTCAGGGGCGTTTACCAGCAAGTCTTCCAGCTCCTGGAGACTGGCAACCCTTACCGTGTTGTCCACAGCCTCATGCCAGTTCCCGCGGTCCAGCAGCACGGCATGAAGGCCCGCGCCGCGAGCGCCCACCAGGTCGGAGCGAGGCTGGTCACCGACGTGAACGGCTTCGGCCGGCTTGACCCCGGCCTTCTCCAGGGCGGCAACAAAAATGGCCGGGTCCGGCTTTTCGGCACCTACATCCGAGGATGTCAGGCAGAAGTCCACGTAGGGAGCCAGCTTCAGTTCTTCGCACAGCTGGTCCATGTCCCGTCTCAGGTTAGTCAGAACGCCTAGGCGATAGCCCTTGCCCTTCAGCCGTTCCAGCGAACCCAGGGTCTCATCGAAGACAATAAAATCCTTGGGGACACTGATTGCTATCTGCCAGATTTGCCTGGCCAACCCGTGGGTCACCGAAAGTCCGGCATGTTCCAGGAGAATCTGCTCGTAGCCGGAAAAGAATTCCAGGCGTTCCTCTTCCGTCCGGGTGGCGAGGGGCTTGATTTCGTTCTCCCGGTTGAAGTAAACGTCCGCCACCGAGTAACCGTAATTCAGGGCCTCGGTCTCCAGCCTGAACCCGAATTCCAGGCACGCGGCCTGCTGAATCTGGTCCAGGGGCGGCCAGAAACGTACCAGGGTGTTATAGAAGTCAAAAAATACGGCCTTAATCATCCGGAGGAATCTAACTCCCGGCTCCCTGGCCGATTCCAGTAATTATTTGCGGTTTCAATGAAACATGCCATAGAGTATTTGCTCCGGGCTCGCTTCAGTTAGCGCATTCTAGCATAGCCCGCAACTCTTGTGAATCGTGTAACAATATACCCATTCGGACCGAATAAAGCCCCTTGCTCTCCAACCTGTTTCATTCTATGCTGATTTCCAGACAGGGGCCCACGCCCGCCGCGGAGCAAAGAAAATGCAAATTGCTATTGGCGCCGACCATGCCGGTTTCGCCCTCAAGGAACAGCTGAAACCCTGGCTGGAGGCTGCCGGCCACCAGGTTGTCGACCTGGGAGCCCACGACCTGGACCCGGATGACGACTACCCCGACTTTGCCGCGGCAGTAGCCCGCTCCATCCAGGCCGGCCAGGCCCAGCGAGGCATTATATGCTGCGGCAGCGGTGTTGGCGCCAGCATAACCGCCAACAAGATTGCGGGCGTACGCGCCGGCCTGTGCCACGATACCTACAGCAGCCACCAGGGCGTGGAACACGACGATATGAACGTCATTTGCCTGGGGGCCCGGATAATCGGCCTGGACTTGTCCAAGGAAATTGTTGCTTCCTTCATCGGCGCCAGCTTCATGCCCGAACCCCGCTTCCAGCGCCGCCTGGACAAGCTGATCCAGGTAGAAACCGAGGGATAACGTCTCCCCCCGCTCCTACAGCCGGGCGATCAGCTCCAGAGCAGTCGCCACCTCGCGGGGGTCATCTACCCGGTACAGGGCTCGGGTGGGCTGCCTGGCGGGACCCACAAACACCGATATGCCGTTCAGTTCGTGAACGGCGGCGAATCCGTCCTCGTCTGTCAGATCGTCCCCAAAATAAATGGCAAGCGACCCGGGCGGCGCAGATGCGGCAACCCTCAATATTGCCTTGCCCTTGTTCCAGTCCACCTTCGGGCGGACCTCCACCACTTCCTTGCCCCGGGTTACCCGCAGGTCATCTCCCCTTCCGAACCCTTCCAGCGCGCAGTCCAGCGACCGGAAAAACTCCTCCCGCAAGGACTGGGGAGTCAGCCTGTAGTGGACACTCAGGGTGAGGCCCTTGCCTTCCACCAGGACTCCCTCAAAGTTCCCCAGTTCCTCTTTCAAGACATCCCCGAGTTTCGCCAGGAGCGGCGCCAGTTTCCCGGCCTGCGAATGAACGAACTGCCACCCCGGACCCTCCATCTCCATTCCGTGGTTGCCGGCATATACCAGGCCGGGAATGGCCACCATTTCCTTCAGGTCCGCAAGTTCCCGGCCGCTTACCACGCCGGCGGTGATTTTGTCAGACCCATGGAGCGACGACAGCAACTGCCGCGAGCGCTCTGGCAGCGCCGCCAATTCCGGACGCTCGGCGATGGGAGCCAGCGTCCCGTCATAATCTGAAAGCAGCAGGATGTGAGAAGCCCCGGCAATCAGCTGGCTGACCCGGGGCCAAACGTTAAGCAGGTGTGGCATGGCGTTTCGCGGGTAACTGTTGAATGGTTTAGCCCAGGGGAAGAGCGGCGTAGCGCGACCGGCCAAAGGCGGAACCCCGGGCGCACTGCATCAGCTCCACCAGTATGCGGGCTGCCCACTTGTATATATTGTTCTCCCGCACAATTGCCCTCATGTGCATCATTCGGTATCGGCGTTCATCTTCCGACATAACCACCGCATCGCGAATGGCCTCCGCCATCTCCTCGGTGGCATAAGGATTAACTATCAGCGACTGGGTCAATTCCAGGGCCGCCCCGGCAAAGGGACTCAGTATGAGCACACCGTCGTTGTCGAACCTGCTGGCCGCGAATTCCTTGGCTACCAGATTCATCCCGTCGTGCAGGGAACTGACAATGCAGAACCTGGACAGTCGCCGCAGGGCCATCAGGGTAACGGCCGGCAGGTCGTCGGGCTTGTAAACTATGGGTTGCCACCCGTTGCGACCGTAGCGCTCGTTGATGTCATTGACCAGGTTGTTTATCTGCTCGCCCAGCAGTTGGTAGGCCTCAATGTCACTGCGGCTCAGGACGCCGGCCTGGACGAACACCACCTTTTCCAGGTGTTCCGGGTATTTCTCGAAGAACCGGCCGATGGCCCGGAACCGGTGGGGAATGCCCTTGGTGTAGTCCACCCGGTCGATTCCCAACCCGATCAGCTTCCCCTCCAGCCCCCACTCATCCTGAATCCGCTCCATCTCTCTCTCCACCTCGTCGCTGGCGGAAAAGGAGCAGATGTCATCGAAGTCGATGCTGATGGGGAAGGGCCGCACCAGGGTTGTATCTCCCCGGTAGTCAATACGGTTATATTCGGTGTCCACTCTCACCGGCAAAGTACGGGCAGCCGTGTCCATAAAGTTGCTGCAGTGGTCTCCGATATGAAACCCCAGCAGGTTGTTTCCCAGCAGCCCTTCAACAATCTCCGCCTGCCACGGACAGATGCGGAAGATTTCGGAATGGGGCCACGGGATGTGCCAGAACTGCCCGGTAACTATGGGCGCGCCCGACTCCCGCAGAAACTGGGGCAGCAGCGCCAGGTGATAGTCCTGGGTAAGCACTACCGCGGGCCGGTCTCCTACCTCGTCCAGTACCAGGTCGGCGAATTTGCGGTTCACCGACTGGTAGGTGCGCCAGTCCCTGGCATCGAAGATGGGTTCGGTGTAAGCATTGTGGCAAAGGGGCCACAGCGCCTCATTGGAAAATCCGTAATAGTATCCCTGTTCCTCTTCCTCCGTCAGCCACACCAGCCGAAGCGAGTAAGCCGGGTCATCCGGCGGCACCATAACCCGGTTGTCCTTGTCAACAATGTACCGGTCTCCCTGCCCCCCGCCGTAGGCAATCCACGTTCCGCCGCAGGCCTGCATCAGCGGGTCCAGCGCGCTGGTCAGGCCTCCCACAGGCATGGCCGATTGAGGTTCACCATTCACCAGGTTATGAATGTATGGTTGACGATTGGATACTATGATCAGCTGGTATTCCCCGGTTTGCCGATATACCAGGCTCTGTAAGTCTTCTTTTGTCCACATAGGCACCTTCCCTGCGCCGGAGCAGCCAGAGAGAGACCACCCTGCATAACTTTGGATGCAGTTTATATGTTGCCACACTATATCCCAAAAAGCAAATAATATATTAAATATTGACAAATGTTAGGTATGCCTGGGCTTCAGGCGCAAACTGGGGCTGGCATTAACCCGGCGCGGGAAGAGAAAGCGGGTCGCTCCCGGTCCATGGCAGGCAAGTAAGGATTTGGATGCCTCAAAGTTGCTAAGCGTGGCATTCCTTCCTTTAGTCCACATTGCCAGGTGACAATTGCCCCTTTCGTGGTTGCATTAACATCACCTACCATTCACTGAATTGACTGGAAGCCATCGCCGGCGTTTCGTGTTCTGAGTTTTGGCAGCAGACCCGGCAGCGGCATCCAACATTTCCGCCCTGGCCCTGAGGGATGTCCCTGCGAATCTCAACTAATGTAGCTTTCATCCTGCATTCGCTATAGGGCTCTCCTCCAATGGCACGCTCTAACCCGTTGGTCGATTCTTGAAGCGGCTTCCAGAGGTGAGCTGACCCTCTCCTGAAATTTCACAAAAGGCGATTTTTCGAAGAAATAGCTTTGTGCGAAAGAAATTCCTCCTCAAATTGCCAGGTGCAGGCCGCTTTCAGGCAACGTTCTCTTGCTACAAAATGAGGTCAAATTCGCCAATAAATCAATTTTTTCAAGACCCGCAGGGGGTCTGGACATCCTGGCGTGTCGTGTGCTTGCCGTCGATGGCACGCAAATTGACATACCGGGCAGGGTCTGGCTAGGATAGGGGCAACCTTTCAGATTCTTGATTTTGCTCCCGCAGGGTAAGGAGGGGCTATGTTTGTCCGCAGGGACTTGACCGACAGCGTTCCCACCAGGGAAGGCAGCATGCACTTTGTGAAGCAGGGCTCCGGGTTTCCCCTCGTTATGCTTCATCCCCTGGGTACTTCAACCTGGGCCTGGCATACCGTCATTGACGGGTTGAGCCAGCACTACACCTGTTACGCCTTCGATATGCTGGGCCACGGCGAGTCCGACAAGCCCGGTCGCCATTTCAACATCCCCGATTACGCCCGCGCCCTGGACGATGCCTGCCAGCTCCTGAACATTCACCGAGGCCACTACGTGGGCAACTCGGTGGGCGCCTGCCTGGCCACCGAAATGGCCGCCAGCTTCCCCGAACGCGTGGACAAACTTGCCCTCGTAGGCTGCCCTTTGTGGAACCCGTGGGGAGGCAACCAGCGAGTCGCCGACACCGCCGCCGACTACGACGCCAGCGGCATGCCGTCGCCCCGCACCCTCGAGCAGCTGAAGGAGCGGGCCACTTTCGCCGAACCCCGCCAGGAATGGGTGGACGCCACCAACGAGACGCGGGCCCAGGCCGGTGAATGGGTGCGCAACCTGCACCAGTCCCTCTCCTACTACGACATCCTCTCGCGCCTGCCCCTTATCAGGGCATCTTCAACCCTGGTAATGTACGGCGAGAAGGACATGCTCCGGGATGGCGAGGAACTGCTCCACAACAACATCGCCAACGCCAGCAAGACCATCCTTCCGGGGCTGGGCCACATTCCCCAGATAGAAGACCCTGAGGGCTTCATCGACGCCCTGCTGGCATTCCTCCAACCCCAGGGCTAGACAGGGAATGCCGCAACGATTTTAGTCGGTACCGGGGTGCGCTGCGGCGCCCCCCTTCCCGTCTCGTGCCCACCACCCGCAGGCGGGTTCAAAACCTGACGCTCCCCCGAGGAGAACCACAGTGACCACCGAGAGATACCGGCTCCGTCTCATGGAGACCTTTCGCACCGTCTTCTATACGCCCATATACGTCGCCGTGGCCGGAGGCTACCTGGAGTCGGAGGGGCTGGACGTTGACTTCCAGACCTGTCCTTCGCAGTTTCCCCATCCCCTCAGCGCGCTGAACCACGGCGCGGCGGATATAGTCCAGAGCGGAATTATGCGCTCCATCATCGCCTCCGATTGGGGCGCCGAGGTTGTCCCCCGCCACTTTGCGGAAATCAACAGCCGTGACGGGTTTTTCGTCATCGGCCGTCAACCCGGCGAGGCGTTCCAATGGGCGGACTTCGCTGACTCCACCATAATTCCCGTGGGGTTCTCCCCCATGCCCTGGGCCTCGTTCCAGTATGCCCTGCGCAACAGCGGCGTTGCCCTGGAGGGCCTTAGCTTGATGCAAGGGCTGGGACTGAACGAGGCCATTGAGGCTTTCCAAAGGGGACAGGCAGACTTCATCCACCTCCCGGAACCGGCCGCCGAACAGTTGCTGGCCGACGGTGTTGGCCACCTCACGGTAGCCTTGGGACAGGTCAACGGCCACATCGCCTACAGTTCATTCGCCGCCACCAGCGCCTTCCTGAACGGCCGCCCCGACGCAGTTCACCGGTTCGTGGCCGGATACTCCAGCGCGCTGCTGTGGCTTGCCGGCGCTTCGGCAGCTCAAACCTGCGAAGTTGTACAGTCCTTCTTCCCGAGTACCGATCCCGACCTGATCACGGCCTCCATCGCGCGCTACAAGGAGCAGGGAACATGGCCGGCCACGCCCCACCTGGGCCGCCATGAATACGGGGGCTTGCAGGAAATCCTGATGGCCGCAGGGATGGTCAGGCAGTGGCAACCCTACGAAAAGGTGGTTACGACCGCCTTTACCGAGGAGCAGGAACAGTAAGAGAGAGACCGGACTTGCGAGTGAGATGCCTGTATCCCGCGAATCCGGTCATGAGGTTCTGTCTGGAAGATGGACCCTGAGCCGGTCTGGTGTACCTAGCTTCTGCCAACCAGCCGCTGCACTGTTCCCACAACTCGCGCCGCATTGGGCACATAGGCATTCTCCAGGGGGCGGCTGTAGGGGACCGGCGTGTGGGGAGCGGTAACCCGGGACGGGGGGGCGTCCAGGTAGTC
>JAPPJA010000388.1 GCA_028874675.1 Chloroflexota bacterium | reverse complement strand
TGAAGGTGACGCAGGGGCTGAAGACGTCCACGAGAGCGAAGCCCTTGTGCTCGATAGCCTGCTGCATGAGGTCGGTGAGGTGGCGGACGTCGCCGCTGTAACCCCGGGCCACGAAGGTTGCGCCGTTCATGATGGCGGAGGTGATGGGATTGACGGGCATCTCCACGCTGCCGAAGGGGGTGCTCTTGGTCTTCATCCCGTCGCGGCTGGTGGGGGAGATCTGGCCGGTGGTGAGGCCGTAGATCTGGTTATTCATCACGATGTAGGTCAGGTCTATGTTGCGGCGGGCGGTGTGCGTGAAGTGGTTGCCGCCGATACCATAGCCGTCGCCGTCGCCGCCGGTGACCACCACTGTCAGTTCGTGGTTGGCCAGCTTGGCGCCAGTGGCCACGGCCAGGGAGCGGCCGTGGAGGGTGTGCATGCCGTAGCTGTTGAAGTAGCCCGGCAGGTTGGAAGAGCAGCCGATGCCGCTGATGGTCAGGATCTCGTGGGGCTGGAGACCCAGACCGGCCACGGCGCGCTGCAGGCTGTTGAGTACCCCGAAATCGCCGCAACCCGGGCACCAGTCCGGGTCAACGGCTCCCTTAAAGTCGCGTGCCGTTAAGGCAACGACACCAGAGTCTCCCGTGTTTCTTTCGGTAGTAGTCATCGGCCTTCCCTCTACAACGATGATTTTCCAGGGGTTTGTTCACCCCGTCCTGTCCTTCTCCCCTTATGGGGGAAGGGTATTTTTCCGGTACCTTTTATACGATGACTTCCTGGGTGGGGACGAATACCTCGGCGTTTCCGGCCAGCAGTTCCTTCACGCCATCGGCAATGTGGTGAGGCATAAAGGGTTCGCCATCGTACTTGCGGATGTGGCCATCAACGGAAAGGCCAGTTTCGCTGCGCATATAGCGGTAAAACTGGCCGGAGTGGTTGTTCTCTACAATGAAGACCTTCTTGGCGCCGTTAACGGCGCTGGTAACCGCGTCAACATGGAAGGGTACGATCCACTTGACGGCGAGCTGGTTGACGGAGACGCCCTGTTCGGCGAGAAGCTCGCGAGCCTCGCGGATTACGCCCTCGGTGGAGCCCCAGCCCACCAGGGTGACGTCGGCGTCGGCGGGACCCTCAATTTCGGGGGGCGCGATTTCCTTGACGACGTCCTGGAACTTGCGGGCGCGCTTTTCGACCATCATGCGGCGCTTGTGGGGGTTGGTGAACTCGTCGCTGATGAGGACGGAGTTCTCGTCGTGCTCGTCGGTGGCGACCACGTGGACGTAGCCGGGGACGCCGGGCAGGGCCCTGGGAGACACGCCGGACTCGGTGCTTTCGTAGCGCATGTACCCGTTGGAGGGGGCGGGCTCGGTGATGATGTTGCCCCGGTCAATGCCGGGGTGCATGTTGATGTCGTCGGGGTCAACGCTGAAGCGACCCTCGCCGATGAGCAGGTCGGAAAGGACGATGGCGGGACACTGGGCATTATCCACCAGGTTGAACAGCTCGGGCATGGTGTTGAAGCAGTCGAGAGCATCCTTGGGGGCGACGATAAAGCGTTCGAAGTCGCCCTGGCTTGCTCCCAGGGCCTGCCACAGGTCCCCCTGCTCGGTCTTGGTGGGAACGCCGGTGGAGGGACCGGCCCGCTGCACGTCGATGAATACGACGGGGATTTCCATCATACCTGCAGCGCCGACGGCCTCGGTCATCAGGGCAAAGCCACCGCCGGAGGTGCCGCACATGGTGCGGACGCCGGTGTGGGCGGCCCCGATGGCCATGTTGGCCACGCCGATTTCGTCCTCGACCTGGCGGACCATAATGCCCAGGTTGCGGGCGTTGGCGGCCATCCAGTGGAGAATACCGCTGGAGGGACTCATGGGGTAGGCGCAGTAGAACTTGACACCGGCGGCGGCCCCGCCCATGGCGAGGGCGTCGTTGCCGGCCCAGACGCCCAGGGGCTTGCCACCGTCGGGAAGGACGTCGTAGTAGGGGACGAAGTTCGTGGCGGCGTAGTCGAAACCGGCGCGGGCCACGCGCACGTTCTCGTCGATGACATTCTGGCCCTGGCGCTGGAAACGGAGGCCCAGGCTCTCTTCCAGGACCTCGAAGTCCACGCCCATCAGGGACATAATGGCGCCGACGGCGATGGTGTTCTGCACGAGGCGGTTGCGGCTGGCGCTGAGGTCGGCGACGGGCAGGGGGCAGAGATGGACGCCGTCGTTGACGTCGCCGGGGTTGATGCTGTCGCCGTTGTAGATGACACGGCTGCCGGGGCCCATGAGGCTGAGGTGCCGGTCCATGGTGTCCTGGTTAAGGCAGAGGAGAAGGTCGAGCTTGTCGCCGTGGCTGTAGATTTCCTTGTCCGACACTCGGACGGTGAGGAAGATGTGGCCGCCGCGAATGATGGACTGGTAAGCGTTGTAGGTATAGAGGTGGAGGCCGCGGCGGACAAAGATGCGGGCGAGAATGTCGCCCGGGGTTGCGATGCCCTGACCGGCCTCACCGCCGATACCCATGGCAAGATCGTACTTGTTTGAAGCCATTTGGGACTCCTAGACTAAGCTGCCCCGATACCCCGACCGCCCGAATCCACCCTTAAAGTTGTTGCTAGTATAATGCCGGCCATTGCCGGGCGCAACGTAAAGGGAGATGGGGGCGAGGGGCAATCGTGTCCAAGAGAATGTCAGTCCGTGCCCTTCGGTAGGATCAGGGCGACATGCTTTCCACTTATGATTACTTGCCAGCTATGGCCCAAGTCTAAAATGCGATTTTCCTTGATGCAAGACCCTGAGGTGGGTCGGTTTAACCCTGTATAGGTTACAATGGAAAAGACAGAGCGAAAATCCTGGCAGTTTCCGGAGAAGAACAATGTCAGCCACAGGGCCCTTAAGCAATAGCGACGGCTTAACGCCTTCAGAGTTTCTGGAACTGGCGGACAATGAAATGACGGCGGGAAACGGCAGAAGGGCAGCAGAACTATTGTGGAAGGCGACCAGGGAAACGTTGCTGAATCTGGCGCAAAAAAGAGGGTTAGTATGCGGGGATGAAGGGGACGACTCCCTAATCGCTTTGGCCAGCGCCATGGAAAAGAATGGGTCAGCTTCGGAGTATTACTACCGTGGGAAGGTGGCGGCGGGTTCGTTGCTGCGGGACCATGCAGATTTTGACGCATTAGAAGATTACGAACTCGAAAGCGCCTACAAATCTGCCCGCCAGTTTGTTGTGGACTGGAACAGTGAGCTTAATTAGACCGGGACGACAAACTGCAGAGTGGCACAGGGATGAGGCGGGGCATTACAGGAATCAGGCGCTTTCACTATGGGAGTATGGACCTCATCTCAATTCTGCCGGGGCGCTACTGTATGAGTCAGCCAAACAGTGCATCAATGCGGTAGCTAACCAGCGGGGAAGCAATCCGGTATCAACCACCGCAAAGGTCCCATTCGTTCATCATCTGGTGGAAAGTGGCCTCTCCAGCGCCACACTACTGGACGGTTGGCATGGAGCCACGTACCTTCACATAAATGCAGATAGAGGCCACCTTACGGAATTGGGACTCAGCACGTATTGGGACATGACCCAGTACTTCATAAGCCAGATGATGTCAATTTATACAGGAGACTATCCCATCGCAGGATAGTTACATGCAATACAGGTCAAGACTCTTCCACTCTCACCTAACGTCGCATCTATCTTCTACCATTTGTTCTGCAAGGACCCCGGGATACTCCGAAGTAACAGCAGATGGAAGCAGGTCCTCAACCAATCATTGATGGATTTTCTGTTGCTGAAGTCAGACTCTGGCAAGTTAGTTGCGGTGGGCTGCTGGCGGGGCAGGCAGGAGCTTTCCCATTCAATTGTTATAGCCTGGACGAATTCTTCAAAGGCTATCAGCGCGGGTTTCAAACCCGCCTCTTAAAATATGGACCATCCACTACTGCAGCGGCGTTCAACCTTGACAGGGGAATCCAATCAAACCGATAATTCCTTTGGTCTGTGACTTGCGCATTGACCCTTGCTCTGCGTGAAGCTGTGCGGAGGCGCCGGCGAAGGGCAAGGTTGACCATAGTATCTCTGCAACGGAGGTAAGACAGGTGTCTAACCAGGATATTGAACTTATGGCCCACCTGATGCGCCGCGCCGGCTTTGGCGCCACCCGCGATGAACTGGAAGCGCGGGTCGCCAAGGGCTACGAGGCCACGGTGGAAGAACTGCTGAATCCCGACACGGTGGAAGGTTCGGACCGGCTGGACTTTCTGCGGTACCAGCCCGGTTACTGGAAGCCCCCTACATCAGCCGGAATGGGCGGCGCGGTATGGCTGAACGATATGGTAAACAGCCAGCGGGTGCTGCAGGAGAAGATGGTGCTGTTCTGGCACCAGGTGTTTGCCACCGGCTATTCCAAGATTGACCATTTTCACGAGGTGTTCAAGCAGATTGACATGTTCCGGGACCAGGGCATGGGCAACTACCGCGAGCTGCTGGTGGCCCTGGCAAAGGACCCGGCGATGATTTACTGGCTGGATAACTGCGACAACCACGTCTATGCGGTCAACGAGAATTGGGGCCGCGAGCTGCTGGAGCTGTTCAGCATGGGCGTGGGTAACTACACCGAGGTGGACGTCCGCGAGTGCTCACGGGCCTTCACCGGCTGGACCATCTCCCCGATGATTCCCCGCCAGGCCTACGGCCGGTTTGACTGGGAGTTTGAGTACCAGGAAGAGGACCACGACAACGAGGAAAAGAACTTCCTGGGCCACACGGGCAACTTCAACGGCGAAGAGATCATAGACATTGTCTGCGCTCATCCCGCGACGGCGCGGTTCATTGCCCGTCACCTATACAATTTCTTTGTGGCTGACGAGGCGCAGGTACCGGCATGGTCGGTGACGCCGCCCAATGACCCGGAGGCCATTGAACTGCTGGCCCAGACCTTCGTGGACTCGGGGTACGAGATGACCCCGGTGCTAAGGGTTCTGTTCAATTCCGACTTCTTCAAGAATGCCCGCTTCGCCAAGATCAAGAGTCCGGTGGAAGTGGTGGTCGGCACCCTGCGGATGGTGGGCGACTATGAGTTCCCGGCCCCGGGCATCGGCATCCTTACCAAGGAATCGGGGTACATGGGGCAGGAGCTGATGAATCCGCCCAGCGTTGAAGGGTGGCACACCGGCGCCGAGTGGATCAACAGCGGCTCGCTGATGAAGCGGATCAACTTCTCGGCAGATATGGTAGCCCAGACGGACCGGCCGGGCATACGCAGCATGGTGAATCGCCTGCGGAGCCAGGGAGACCTGACGCCGGAGCAGCTGGTGGACGGCTGCCTGGACCTGATGGGCCCGCTAACGGTGCAGGCGGAGAACCGGCAGGAAATGATCAACCACGCCAGAGAGTCGGGCAACCTGGGCTGGAGCGACGCCGACGCCGAGGAGCGGGTGGCGGAAATGCTGCAGCTGGTGGTTTCGCTGAGGGAGTACCAGTACGCGTAGTAACTGCGATTAGACGTTACAGGGAATGTGAACCGGAGGTGACGGGACTTTTGGGGAGGCCCGTCAACCCCCGTATCCTGGCCTTCCCCCGTCAAGGGGGAAGAGAATTTTGAGACAGGCTTTTAGAGGGCGGCGGTTTTCCAGAGGAGAGCCCGCCGGGAGGACTTCAGAATGGTAACCCAGTTGGTGGCTGGCAGAGTTTTTGATTTCAGCCGCGTGATAGGCAGGGGCGCTGTCAGCGGCGCCGGGTTCAATACACCGATAGCCATGTGCCTGGCCGGCGGCGACAAGGTGCTCGTGGTAAACCGGGGAGCTGAATACGTCCCCGGAGCCCCGTGGAACAAGATGGCCCACGGTTCCCGAATCGGAGTTTTCACCATTGGCGGAGAGAACGAGGACGAGGAGTGGGTTACCGAGTTCGGGGACTATGGCGATGGGGTCGGGGAGTTCATCTGGCCAGCGGGAGTTGCCCTGGATTCCAGGGGCAGTGCCTACGTAACCGATGAGTGGTTGAACCGGGTGAACATCTACGGCCCGGATGGTAAGTACGTGTCCCATTGGGGCAGAGAGGGCAGCGGTCCGGGTCAGTTCCTGGGCCCCAACCGCATAGTGATAGACGGCGAAGACACGGTGTACGTAGTTGACGGCCGGAACCATCGGGTCCAGAAGCTGGGCCTGGACGGCAGCTTCAAGGCGGAGTTTGGCGGCTTTGGGGATGGCGACGGGCAGTTCAACAGTCCCTGGGGACTGACCATTGGGCCGGACGGCTACGTTTACGTTGCCGACACCAAGAACAACCGGGTGCAGAAGCTGACCACCGATGGCAAGTACGAAGGCGAGTTTGGGGCTTACGGGACGGGCCGGGGGCAGCTCAACAGGCCCTCGGACGTTGCGGTTGACGCGGAAGGCGACGTTTACGTGTGCGACTGGGGGAACAGCCGGGTGCAGGTGTTTGGGCCGGGCGGCAGGTTCCTGACCAGTTTTGCCGGCGATGCCCGGGAGTTTTCCAAGTGGGCCAGGCCGGCGGTAAACGCCAGTCCGCAGGCCCTGCTGCGCCGCCGGGAGGTCAAGGACCTTTCGGTGGAATGGCGGCTGGCCATGCCCCAGGCGGTGGAGTACGACCATTCCCGCAACCGGCTGCTGATCGCGGACACCCAGCGCAACCGGATCCAGATATACAGCAAGCTGGACAATTACACCTCGGCGCAGAAGAACCTGTAGCTGCAGGAGTCCGAGCGAGTTTCCAAGAAGAGGCCGGGGCAACCCAGCCTCTTTTGCTATACACCGCGAATCCCAAATTTAGCCTGACAGGACCAGGACCCGTGGAAATTCCCAACATACTTCCCGAAGACGAAGCCAGGTATCTGCAGCTGGCCACGGACAACCCCAATATGCTTTGTTCGGAGGCGCCGCCGGAAATCCTCCAGGCATCCTCCTATTCGGGGGATGAGCCTACGGCCTTTCTGTTTGAGTTTTTTGCCACCGGGTACAACCAGTGGCACCAGAAGACCCATGGATTCAGGGTTGACTTTGACCCTGAGCGGGTAGCGCGGGGAGTTCTGTTGCTGTGGTTTCGGGCGTGCGACCTCTACACAAGCCTGGAGTATGACCGGCCCCACGATGACTGGGAGAAGGAGTTTTTTTCGGATGAGGGGTTGTAGGCCGTGTCGTCAAAATGCCCCGTCACTTCTGTGAAGTCAGGAACCTTGACTTCGGCCAGCGGGATTCCCGCCTTCGCGGGAACGACGAAAAGGGACATTGGAAGACTATTGGATTCAATATGATGACAGCCCCCAGGCCGCAACATTCAGGGACCTGATTACAGCAGGGGTATGCAGGACCCAAAAGGGTATGCCGGTAAGGGGAGGGAGGCCACAAGGTCCGCCCCGGCGAAGCCTTGGGCAAACCCATCGGGTTGTGGATTTATCATTTGTGATAGCAGATTCAGGGAGGAGTTGGTGGAATGAAATTTGGATTTGCGCTTTCCGGTCGGGGGCCGCTGGCAGAGCCGGATGCTTTGTCGGCGATTGCCAGGAGGGGTGACGAACTGGGGTTTGAGTGGCTGTTGACCGGCGACCATATCGTGGTGCCCAACAGCATTGACTCCACCTACCCCTACACGGAAGGAGGCGAGTTTCCGGGTTCGGCGTCGGGAGTCGCGATGGAGCAGCTGACGGTGCTGTCCTTCCTGGCGGGGCAGACCAGCAATATCAGGCTGGTTACCAGCGTGATGATTGTGCCACACCGGAACCCGATGGTGGCGGCCAAGGCGCTGGCCACGCTGGACGTGCTGTCCAAGGGACGACTGGTGGTGGGAATTGGCGCGGGCTGGATGCGGGAAGAGTTTGAGGCGTTGGGGTTGCCGCCATTTGAAGAACGGGGCGCGGTGACCGATGAGTATATCCGGGCTTTCAAGGAGCTGTGGACCAGCGACAGTCCGAGTTTTGACGGCAAGTACCTGAGCTTTTCGGACGTTACTTTTCTGCCCAAGCCGGTACAAGAACCGCACCCGCCCATATGGGTTGGAGGTGAGAGCCGGGCGGCGGTGAGAAGGGCCGGGCAGGTGGGGAACGCGTGGTATCCCATTGGTTCGAATCCCCAGTTTCCCATGGGCGACCCGGAGTCGCTGGCGGCCGGGATGCGCCGGCTGGCGGCCCAGGCGGAACGGGCGGGAAGAGAGCCCTCGGAGGTTGCGACGGTCTTCCGCACCCACGACTACAGGCTGGAGCGGGAAGGGATTTCAGGGGAGCGGCCATATTTCTCGGGCAGCGTGGAGCAGATTGCCGCGGATATCCACACCTATGAAGAGCTGGGCGTGTCGGGGCTGGTGATTGACTTGGGACGTATCAGCAGGGACGTGGACGACGTTCTGGGGCATCTGGAGGACCTGGCGACGCGGGTGGTTCCGGGGGTTTAACGCCAAAGAGCGCCGGGCTCCCTGGGGATTAAACTGGGGCAAGTTTAGTCCGGGAACGCAAGATGCACCAACGTGGTCAAGGGGCAGACACGCAGGTCTGCCCTGAAGTTTTTTGTCGGGGTCAGGGATTGCGGGATGATTAAACTGCGACACTCCACGGTGGATGATGCCGGGGCCATCGCTCGGGTGCAGGCGTTGAGCTGGCAGGCCACCTACCGCGGAATGATTCCGCAAGATTATCTGGATGCCATTGACGTGGACGCCTGGGCAGAGCGTCACAGAGGCCACATGCTGGAGGAGCCGGAGGGTTTTGTCTCCTACATGGCGGAGGAAGAAGGCGAGATTGTGGGCTGGGCGCTGGGCGGTCCCAACCGAGATCAACGGATGATCTTTTCGGCCGAACTCTTCACGATTTACCTGTTGCCGGGTTACGAGAGACGGGGCATTGGCCGGATGCTGATGAACGCGGTGGCCAGAGGACTGATGAGCCTGGGGTTCGAGTCGATGATCGTGTGGGTACTGAGGGACAACTGGGCGGCGCGGGAGTTTTACGAGGCGCTGGGGGGCGCATACGTGGTGCGGGGTGTGATGGACCTGGACGGGACCGATGTGCCGGTGGTTTCCTATGGGTGGAGGAACCTGGGTGTGCTGCTGGAGGCGACGGACCAGGGGTCGGGCCACTGCGGGGAGGCAGGACGGGAGGGCAGCGCCTCGGGGTGAAAGATGGCCGTCCCAGGGCAATGGCGCTTTAGTTGAATGTCATGCTGAGCC